>JBGCFK010000046.1:0-6744 GCA_045106875.1 Paracoccaceae bacterium
CGGCGCAAGGCCGAAGGACGTGGCTTCTACCATTTCCTCGTAAGACTTGTCCGAAGTCTGCATGTCGAAAACCATCGAACATTGCAGGGGCTTCTCGTTGTACTTGATGCCGAACCACTTGCGGATTCCGGGCCAAAGCGCTTTCGGGTGGTTGCCCGTTGTAATCGTAGCCATTGGTCAATCCTCCCTTATACGCCAACAATGCCGCCAGCGACCGACTGCGTATGCAGACCGAAGCTAACCAGCACCTGGTTTCCGACAGCGTTGGGTTCATTCTCTGGGTCATCCCAGAACCCTTCGATAACGCACTGGTTTGTTGCACCAGCCGCCGTGGTTGCATCAACCTCGGCACCGGAGCGGCCCGTGGAAGTGCTGCCAGCCGTATCGAACAGAATGTTTGTGTTCCGGCCAACATCCGCCACAGCCACCGCTGCATCAGCCTGAACCCGGTAAACAGCCGATGGATCGGTGCAAACCATGATCAGACGCTCGGTGCTGGCTGCACGGTAGGTCGTGCTGTCACGATCCGAAGCGACAACAGCCACACACACACCTGAAACACGGTTGCCCGTGCCTGCGGTTGCGCGGGTGTAACCCTTGACCATGCCGGGCGCGTTCTTGCCCTGGCCAACGCCCTCGACTTCAGCCGTGTTCGCGGTGCCGTCAACAATTACGGGATCGCCGGGAAAGATTGCCGTCGTGTCGGACGCATCCACCCAGCCAAGTTCAAGCGCGCCATTCCATGGCGAGCCATTCTTATGCCGCACGGGAATGAACCCGAACGGCGCATCTGCATAAGCCATCTTGTAACCTTTCGATTACGAGCGGCGGTCGTCCTTCAACTGCGCGTCTGTCGCGACGTATCCTGGGCCTCCGCCCATCTGGATTGCATCGCCACGCCTGGACTGACCGATTGCGCTCATTTGTTCATCAAGAGCGGCCTGCCGTTTGGCCCTGTCTTCGTCCGCGTATTTTTTGGGCTTGCGGACAAGATAGGCCATCAACGGTTCGCCACTCGCTTTGGTGCCAACCTGCCGGATTACCGTTGCGGTTCCGGCGTGGCTTTCTTCCTGATCTGATACGACTGGATCCCAGTCGTCTTGCTTGGTGAGCGCAGAGACGCGCGATTTGTCGTCGTTGATCCAACGATATTCATAGTTTGGGTCTTTCTCACCGACACTCAGCCGGGTGCGAAACCCAGACATGTCACTTTCACGGCGGCGGCGGGTACTTACTTCCGTCTCGCTGCGTGGCGCTCTCGATCTTTGCTCACTCATTTTATGCTTCCTCGAAATAGTCTTTGGCGTACTCCGCCATGTCTTTGTAAATGCCCTGGGCAATGAAGCTCTTGGCGGCAGAAACCGCTTCTGGAGGCAAGTCATTCACACCATGCGAGCGCTTTGGCGCTGCTGTCCTGTGCGTGGCACCACCACCGGGCGGCGGCACAGGCTTGGGGAAGTGCTCAGGGAACCGAAGTTTTACGGCGTCTTCTGCGGCCTTCAACTGCTGCTCAACCGTCGATCCCGGAATTGCCGCAACGCGCTGCGATTCAGCGATTGCAAGGCTCCGGGCCAGCGGGTCCGTATTGTACCAAGGATTTTTGCCCGCGAACTCGGCCTCCGCCTCATGGCTGGTCTGCGGTGCTGGATCAATATCCGGCGGCGTAAGGCTCTTTTCCTCAGCCTCAAGCCGCTCATATGTTTCGGTGTCAGCGTCAGCGACAGCTACGCGCTTCTGCTCAGCGATCCGCTTTTGCGCGGCTTCAAACTGTTCCTTCTGGCGCGCAATTGCCTTTTCTGTCATCGACTCAAGGCGGCGTGTACGCTCTTCGAACTGGCGCTCCTGCTTTTCCAGCCGCTCTTCCAGCCGCTTGTTCTTCGCGTTCACGATGGGGAGAATTTCCTCACCACGCTTTACGAACTCATCAGCCGGACGCCAGCGATCCTCTGGGCCTCGGAATTCCTCTTTCGGAAGCCAGCCCATTTCGCGGGCTTCGGCGTCATAATCGCGATCAGGCTCGACAACCTCGGTCGCTTCAGTCTCGATTTCCTGGATGTCGTCGGGTTCGGTGCTCATGCTGCAACCTCCGCCAAGATATCCTTGTCTTTCATAACGCGGTATTCCACGCCATCGTCGCCTTCAACGGTCGTGCCGCTGTAGCGGACAAACGTGACAGTCGCGCCCAAAGCAGGCTTTGGGGCTGTCTCGTCGTAGTTGAACGCCAGCGGCGACATAGCGACAATCGTTCCGCGCTCTTCCGCATGTTGGGCCTTGTCGGCGGCATCCTTTGGGATAATCAATCCGCCTGCCGTAACTTCCTCAACATCGCGTGGTTTCACAACGACGTTGTATTCCAATGGGTTAATCCCGCACATTAGCTTCTACTTCCTCTGCTGTTGCTGTCTCGATAAAATCCGCCACCCGTTCGATGGCAATTACTTGCTCGCGTTCAGGGCTGTCCTTGCCCGTCTGCCAGTGCTGCTCCAAGAGTCGGGACTTCTCGTAGTTGGCTCTGGATTTCAGGGATTTCAGAAGCCATTCCGTTACCGGGTTTTCCCGCCATTCCTGTAGGTCTTCGTCCGTCACTTATCTGCCTCGCTTTGGTATCCACCTCGATTGCCCTAAGCAGCAATTCCAGCCGGTTGCTTCCTGCCTCTTCTTCTGCACGCGCCATGTCCAAGACTGCCGACGCACGGTTTTCCTCAATCTCTGATGCTGTCTTGGCGTTCTCGATCTGCTTGCCTTCAAGTTCCGCCTCGGCCATCGCCATTTGCAGGGCCTTCGCGATTGCTTGCTCACGCATTGCCATTGCCTGTTGCTGTGGGTCCGGCTGCGGCATAAGTTCATCAATGTCCGTTATGCCTGAGACTTCCAAAACGCGCCGTGTGGCCGCTGTCTGGTCAATCAGGCCGCCCTGAGCCATCTGCATGATGAGTTGAGCCTTACCCATGCGCTGCGTGCTTGTGACTTCGCGGGGATCGGCTACCGGCATGATATCCAGCGCGCCCAGGCGGAAATCAGACTTCACAGACACCTGCTCATCATGCAGCATCTGGTATTCTTCGTCCGTGACCGTGGCTTCCTCGATCTTCGCCATCATGTAGAACTCGTTTCGCAGCGAGCGGTAGATGCGCCGATACGCTGCCGTGAATACCTTTTCGCCCTGATCGATCATCGCCAAAAGCGTCGTGGGCTGGATGTTTGCCTGCACGTCGCCGGTCAGCACGTCCTTGACGGATGCAATCTCCCGACCTGCCTCAATCAGAAGCCCCAGCATTTGAAATAGAACCGGCGAAGGCTCTGGAAACGTCAGCGGCACCATTGAATCGCGGATTTGTGATCCGGCCTCTGGGACATTCATCCACTTGCCCGGTTCTAAGCGGACCTTAGTCTTCTTCAGGTTCAACCCGCCACCGATGAAGCCAGCGCCAAGGCTGTTCAGCGTGGCAGCGTCCAGAATGCGATTGATTATGCCGTCGATCTGCTCTGACATGTTGCCCAGCAGCATTCCCAAGCCGACGCCAAGAAACGTGCCATCGAACGAAGGCAGAAAGCGATATGCCTCGTAGTGGTCGCGTGGCGTAATGCTAATGATTTCGTCCGCGCTCTTCGCCCGAATGTCATCTTCACGGAAGTTCGCTTCAATCCGCACAGCCTTTGAACTTGGCTTGTGCAGCGTGACAATCAACGGCTCCGGGTATCCGTCACCATCCAGATCATACCGACAAAGCTGCTCGATAAACTCCTGCGGCTTCTGGCTGTCGTCGCCAGAGAACTCGATAAAGTCGAAGTCAACAAACCGGCCAGCACTGATGCGCTCCCGAATCTCATGCGGGTAAAGGTCAAATTCTTCGGACAAGCGGGGCATGTGCTTTAGATCGGCACATCGATTGTCCAACACCACACGAACGCAGTTGCGCGTGGATAGACCGTCAACCTCATCGTGCCAGACCTTGCGGAAGACAGTCCCCACCACCGGCAACGCCATGAGCATAGAGTCAATCTGGCTTTCCCAGCCAAAAAGTGCAATCTTAAACGCCATCCACTCGCTAACGCGCTCGCCGCGCTTGGCCTTTTCGCCCGTTTCGTCCTTGCCCCAGACCTTGATCCGCACAGGCCCATCAGGGGCCACAATTGCCGGGTACGCACGCGCATTGAACTGAAGCGCAGCCGAGGCGATCAGCGGATATTTCGCATTCGCCGCACCCGACCAAGGGAAGGTCTTATCCTTCACCATCATCTGAGCAAGTTCAATGCCCCGCTCATGTGCACGCGCCCACTCTTCCATGGAGCTTTCATCCATGTCGAAGCCGTGCTGCACCTCAAGCGCAAGTTGCCCCAGCGTGCCTTCGCCCAGATGTTCAACGAGGTTTTCGCCCTGAATCATCAGTGGCAAAAGATCGACCTCGGGCATGGCCTCGCCCTCTGGTCCTACCTCTTCTGAAAATTCAGGCTCAATAAGGCTCATTCAACCCCCGGTTACGATATCCCCGGCAGATCAGCTATATTTAGCCAATCTACGAAGCTCGCATTCGCGCTTTAGTTGTTAGTATCCTGAAACCGCGCCACTATCGCGCCGGTCTTCTTCAAGTTCTTCCTGCCAGTATGCAGGCTCCGCAAACCGCAGCATCATCACGGCGTAGCGCGTGGCATCCATAAGGTCGTCGCGCTCTTTGACGATCTGCCCGTCTTTGCGGTGATACAGGCGAAACTCATCAAGCCATTCATTCAGGTGGCTAAACACCTTGAACCGGCCTGTTTGCATTCGTTGCAGAATGTCCATTATACCGGCTTCAACGCCATTCCCACCGTCGGGGAAAGTCGCATGATCCGACAGCATCGCTAAGCCATGCTGTTCGTAGTCCTCTCGCAGCGTCCCGCCTGACCTCTTATCCCGCTGGTATGCGTCCGGCGGCCAAGCCCAGCGCAGATGCTTGCCCCATGGTTTCAGGGCTGCTGTGTGCTCTAGGGGCGTTGCCTCGCGCCTGCGGTACTGCGCGCCTACGTAAACAACGTCTGCGTCTCGGTCCCAAGCTAACTGCACTGCGGCAGTCGGGTGATCCCAGCCAAAGTCGATCCCGCCAATCAGCGCCCAATGCGAAGGCACCGCGAACGAGTCAACAAGAATGCTTTCTTCTGTGACCGGATAAACTCGGCCAGAGCCAAGCGCCGGTATGCCCTTGGTCCGCGCCTCCCGCTCATGCGGCGGATAGCTGGCGATGATCTCCGCGCGTTTCTCAGGGCTGATGTGCTCCGCGTCGTCTATGGTCATGCGGGTGACAGCGCGGGACATTTATTCTCCATCCAAGAACATGTGAACCACGTCCGACATGCCGAGAAGCGGCGTAAACGTCAGGTAGATCATGCCGTCGTCAACCGCGTTCGTTCTGGTCAGGGCTTCCATGTAAATGTCCATCGGCGGCTCTTCATCCAGCCAGATCACATCTTTTTTCGTTCCCTGCCACTTCTGGCGCTTCTGATCGTAGCTCTTGAAGCCGAGAAGTGACCAGCCGCCCGTAACATGCCTTACTTGCACCGTGTCGATAGCGTCAGCCACACCTTGGCGCTTCGTAACCCGCCCCAGACAATCGCCGGGAATTGCTGCCGTACCCCATTCATCACTGACCGCAGACGGACCTATGAGATTGGTCTGAACTGTGTCACGCGTTGTTTCGCCTGTGTCAGATGCCGCCCACATTTTGATAGGCCTGTCGTACCTCCTGCCGGGCCAGTCTTTTGCGTACCGCCCGGTCAGGTGCATCGCCGCCTCATGTGCACCGCAGAAAGTTTTGCCGACTTGGTTCGCCGCCATCAGCAAGCGCTCACGCGCACGCGATCCGTTGGCGTGAAACTCTAACTGTCGGCCATAGGCCTTATATTCCGAAAGCTGGTTGCGAGCCTTAAGCTGTTCCAGATCCTTCGTGAGTTGGCGCTGAAACGCCTCCAAAAAACCCGGAGCCTGCATCTCTTGCAGCGATAAGTTCTCCGACAATTGCAAGGGCGTTCTCCATCTGGGCTTCGGTCAGATCGGATGTTGCGCTTGTGACCGTCAATTCCTTCGGAACAATTGAAGCGATGACCTTCAGTAGTGCGTCTGGTTTTTCCTGGATCACGCGGTCGATGACTTCAGCACCGTGGTCCTTCCACTTATCCTGAAGATCCGCCAGAAACGCCTCTGATAGCTGGTTTCTTGACCCTTTCGGGCGACCACCACCGGCTCCGGTATTTCCGGGTTTGAACCGGCCTGTCTTCGGGTCTTTGTCGTCAGGTGCGACTGCCATCTCAGTACATCGCCACAATGTCTGTAGCCGTGGTCCCGGTAGCGTTCACACGACGGACCGCCATCGGAATGATTGACCCAGCTTGCGCCCCCACGAAGACAAGGCTTTCAGTGCCGCCGAATGTGTCAACGCTAACGTTACCCGCACCGCCAATGTAAAGCGCGCGAGGCAGCGGAGAAAGGTCCGCGCTATCATTCGGGGTAATTGTTGCGCCATCCACTGATGGACCGTCCGGCGTATGCCGTGCGCTGCTTAGCTCAACTGCCATCTCCGTTACCCTTTCTCATTCGCTGCAATGCGCAGTAGATCAGCCGCAATTGATAGACGCTGCATTGTCTCGAAACCGTCTTCCAGGCTGTAGGACAATTCACCTGACGCCATTGCGTGTAGCTCCATCAAAGCGACCTCTGCTGAATTGAAAGCGTCGTGCAAGGTCATTGCCCACCCCTCTGAACCAGTGTTC
>JBGCFK010000460.1:0-3978 GCA_045106875.1 Paracoccaceae bacterium
CAGTGGATGTTCAAGCTCGGACAAAGCGCTGAGAAAAACTGGCGCAAGCTGCGCGGCTTCGCCCATCTCGCCGACGTCATTCAAGGCGTCGATTTCGTCAACGGCATCAAGCCATCAACCCAAGATCAAGCCGCCGCGTGATGATCACCTGGACACCAGATTTGACAATAGCTCGCCCACCTAGACAATAAGCTTACATGGTTATGCACTCTTTCTTGTTGGATCTTCATCCAACTGGACAATATGCTTAGACAGAGCCTCCGCCAACGCGATTTTCTTGATTGGCTTGGTTAGAAAATCATCCATGCCCGCATGCATGCATTCTTGCTGGTGATGTTTCATCGCCTTGGCAGTCAGGGCCACGATGGGGCAGCGCGGACTTCTGGACTCTGTTTCATGCTTTCGGATCGCGGCAGTCGCTTCCAGCCCACCCATGACGGGCATGGATACGTCCATGAAAATCAGGTCTGCGCCGCGGTCGATATATGCCTCCAGAATTTCCTCGCCATTGGAGAAAATTTCAAGCGAGACCGGGAACGCAGCCAACATCTTCTTCAGCACCAGTTGGTTGGTGCGATTGTCCTCCGCCGCCATAACCCGAAGCTGCTGCCCAGAGTCGACGTCCAGCAGCCCGGTTGGCAGCGCGACATCCGGCGTTTGAGGCGTAAGGTTGGTATCGGTCGTATCGCCGCGCAAGGCCGTCAACAACGCTCGGCAAAGTGCCTTGCGGGAAGCTGGCTTCACAATCACTGCAGCGAAGCCTAAAGACCGAAGCCGTCGGGAATCGACGGAGAAATCCATCGAACTGTAGAGCACAGTCGGGAAAGGCGGCTGCGCCTTCCGCCCAGACAATGTGAGCAACAGCTTCTCGCCGTCCATGCCCGGCATCTGATGGTCAAAGATCGCGACATCAATCTTTGGAGCCTGATTAGCAGCGTTATCCAACACCAAATCGAGGACCTCCTCTGGCGAAGTAAGGCTGATCGTCGTTGCCCCAAGGCGCGCCAGACGCTTGCACAGGATGTATCGGTTAACCTCCAGATCATCTACCACCAGCACCGTCTTGCCCTGGAGCAATTGCTCACATTCTGCGATCAGAACGCTGGCATCGGGGCGTGTCGTAGTAGGCGGTTCCGGCGCAGGCGTGAGGGGAAGATCAAACAAGAAACGCGAACCTAAGCCGACCCGCGATTGAACCGTTATCTCGCCCCCCATGGCCTCCACCAACCCGTCAGTGATCGCCAAACCCAGTCCGGTCCCGTCATGTTGACGCGTAGATTCGTTGTCCACCTGCTCGAAAGCCTGAAAGACACGCTCGAGCTTTTGCTTTGGTATGCCCATGCCCGTATCTGCGACTTTGAAGGCAATTGCACCCGGTTGGCACTTGCTCGGCTTGAGTGCGAGCAGGACATAACCCTGATCGGTGAATTTCACGGCATTACCGACAAGATTGATAAGGACCTGACGAACGCGGCCGATATCACCTGTATAGTGATCGCAAAGCGCATCATCATAATCGACACAGATTTCCAAGGTTTTCTCATGTGCGGCTGCATGCAGCAAGCGCGCAACATCAAAAACAACACTGTGCAACGAGAACGGCTCGTTCAGGATCTCCTGTTTACCTGCCTCGATCTTGGAGAAATCCAGGATATTGTTGATAATCGTCAACAGAGCTTCTGCCGAACTGGTGATCGTCCGGGCGCAGAGGCGCTGCTCGTCATTCATGTCGGTCTCGTTGAGCAACTCGCACATTCCGATGATGCCATTCATAGGCGTGCGAATCTCATGGCTCATGTTCGCAAGAAAATTGGACTTCGCGTAGTTCGCCGCTTCGGCACGCTGGCGTTCTCGCTCCAGCTCTTTCTCGCGTTCCTTCAATTCTGTGATGTCGATGCGTAATCCCACATAGGACCCTGACGCAGTGCGCTTGTCGCGCTGATGGATCCAACGGCCCTTGTCGGACAGAAAAACCTTGTCGACACCGTTTGTGGTGCTGCGTTCCGCAACCAGTTTATCGACAAACGCCTCTTCACCGCCCTTTATCCCCGGCACAACACCGCTAACGGCCAACTCCATCGCTTGCTCGCGATAACTGCGGTCACGTGCTAGGAAAGCTCCGCCATCTCCAAGCAGCTGTTTGTAGGCGTGGTTGAAAGTGATCAGAACGTCGTTCTTGTCAAAGAAGACGAAGCCGTCATCCAGCGCCTCGATGGCCTCTTCCAGCCTGAGATGTGACTCAGTTGTCTCAGCACGTGCCGCGTCTGCGCGCGCGCGCGCCTCTTCAAGTTCAGCCTCACGACTCTTGAGCTCTGTTATGTCCCGACCGATTCCAACATAGCGTTGCAACTGGCCTTCGGTGTCCAAAACCGGTTGCAGCGATAGAAGCACGTCGACGCGGGTGCCATCTCGTTTGTAGTTGACCAACTCGCCCAGATACGGCTGCTTTGCATTGTAGGCCGCGCACACTTCTTCTGTCTGAGTATCCGGTCCGGAAAGCAGTTCCACAATCCGTTGCCCCAGCATTTCCTCGTGGGAGTAGCCAAACTTCTCGAACATTGCATGGTTCGCCCAGACCATACGGCCTTCTTTGTCGTTCACAACTGTTGGGTCCAGTGTGTTTTCGACGATCGCCGCAAGTTCGCGAGCTTTTGACTCGCTCTCGGCCAATGCGGTACGCGATGCTTCAAGCTCACGTTGCGGGCCGAGAATGATGCGTTGACCGACCCAGGCCAGACCGCCATAGGCCAACAACAGACCAACCAGCAAGCTTCCTGTCACGGTCAATGCGACTTTGCGGCGCTCTTCACGCACACGGTCAAGTGACCAGAGGAAACGCAAGGTCAGCCCGAACTTCGGCAGTGTCGACATCATTTGCAAGCGTTTCCGACCTACTGTTTCTTCGCTCAGCGCAGGTGCCTCCACCATCAGGCTGGTCAGTTGCGTGTCGATTCCCACAAAGGATGCGAGATCCAACCGAAAAGCACCAAGCAGCACACCCTCCGTGCCGCCATTGCGCAGGATCGGCACCGCAACAAACAAATAGTCCTTACCCCGTTGCTTTACATAGTGCAGCCGAGCCGTCGCCTTTCCATCTTCAGCAAGAACTTTATCAATCAACGGCTGCACTGCGGGAGGCTCGGCAGTGAATGCAGTATTGCCCCGGCTCGGGATCACCTCGGACAAGATGGTTTCGCCAAGAACGTCTACTAGTTGCAGTGATACCAGGTCGTCGTAGAGATCGAACGTACGAACGACGTCTCGGACGTTTTCGATCTGCGTCTCATCTCCCATCACGGTGCTAATCAGCCGTGGACGGCGGGCCAAGAACTCCAGCCCGTTTACAAAATCACCGATCCGACTGTCGATCGTAACACTGATTTCGTGCGAGCTGGCCTCCAGCGAGTGCTTCTGAAGCCGCTCGAGGGCCTCCCCAAGTGACAGCCAGGTGGCCACTCCCCCGAGAACGCAGGTTGTCAGAAGTCCAGCCAGCAAAAAGATACTGAAGTTCTTGCGGCTCTTGTTCATATGTATTCAACTACTGACTGATCGAGCCGGTGCCAAATTCCAAAAACTCGATCGCACCCTCGGCGTTGTAGCGCGCGAGGCATAGATCCTCCGCGCCCAACGCCTCATGCGCATCGAAACCCTCTGCGCTGAACGGGGTTTGATAGGTCTTGACCAGCCCAGGAATAGGCTCCTGCAAGTTCTCCAATGCGTCGCGCACCCGGGCGCGGACCGTGGAGATGTCGCCATCAATCGGAACTGTCCGCAAAGCTGCCATCAGGATCAGACCGAGATCATATGCGTGGGCAAAACCAACTGGTGCCGGCTGCGCATCCAACGTGCTGAACTCATCCGGGAACAACTCTCGCGCGGCGTCAACAGCCTTGGCGACCGTGGGATTGTCGGGTGTTCCGAAAGGTAGGCACGTCTGAAGGAATTGCAGATCCAGGTGGTCGCGTTGAGCGTGGTCAG
>JBGCFK010000461.1:0-4401 GCA_045106875.1 Paracoccaceae bacterium
AGAATAACTGCCGCTGTCCAGAGCATTGCGGCGCAGTTCCCTGCTGATGGTGGACTTCGACTTGCTAACGACGCTCCCGATCTCGCCCAGTGTCAGGCCAGCGGCACGCATTCCAGCAATCTGACCTCTGTCATCCCGCGTAAGATGGCGGTACGATCCCATGGCAACACTCCTTCGGTCTCAGCAACCAACCGGTATCACCCCGGTCGAGGGATATTGCACCTCGCGCTGGAATTCAGGGCCAACGGACGATTACGATGCTGGTTGCCGCGCCAGACCAACCTGGACGACGTCTCCGACGAGGACATGGCCGAGAACGTCATGACCTACAACCTCACGCCGAGAAAATGCCTCGACTACCGGACTCCCTTGCAGGTCCTCTTTTCAGACCTCGGCAAAGATGTCAGATTGCGCTTCGCATAGACCGTTGCACTTCGCGTTAGAATTCAGGGCCTGATCCTGTGATCCCTAGGCTGGCGCAGTCAACATCAAACAACTGGGCAATGCCTTCAAGCTCTATACTCACCCCAGCAGCCAAGTGATGGCTTTCAGCTACCCGTTGTGCCGCGAGCCTGTCGATCTGTTCATGGTGAACCTCAAAGCCCGTGGTCAGCAGCGTGAACAGGTCCACGTGATGTCAGTGTGCCTCGGCCCAGCTTGCGCCGCGGCCTGCGTCCACCACCAGCGGTACGTCGATCTTCACAGCAGGGTCAGCGGCATTTTCCATGATCTCACGGACGACATCGACGGTTCGATCGGCCTCGGCCTCCGAGACCTCGAACAGCAGCTCGTCATGCACCTGCAACAGCATCCGCGCGGACAGGCCAGCAGCCTCCAGTGCGCTTGGAATGCGGATCATCGCCCGCCGGATCACGTCCGCCGCAGTTCCCTGAATCGGAGCGTTGATCGCCGCGCGTTCCGAGAACCCGCGCCCCGGGCCCTTCTGGTTGATGCCCGGCGTATGGATCCTCCGCCCGAACAGCGTCGAGACATAACCTCGCGCGCGCGCCTCGGCCTTGGTATCGTCCATGTACTGGCGAATGCCCGGAAACTTCTCGAAATAGCGGTTGATGAAGTCCTGCGCCTCGCCGCGCGGAATACGCAGATTGTTGCTCAGCCCGAATGCCGTCACACCGTAGATAATCCCGAAGTTCACCGCCTTGGCCTGTCGCCTGATCTCGGGCGTCATTTCGTCAAGTGGCACGTCGAACACTTCGGAGGCTGTCATTGCGTGGATGTCGAGACCTTCGCGGAAGGCCTGTTTCAGCGCAGGGATATCGGCGATATGTGCCAGTATCCGCAGCTCGATCTGGCTATAGTCGAGGCTGAGGATCACGTTCCCGGGTTCCGCGATGAAAGCCGTACGGATCGCGCGGCCTTCTTCTGTGCGGACAGGGATGTTCTGCAGGTTCGGATCAGTCGAGGCCAGCCGCCCGGTGGACGTCGCCGCCAGCGAAAACGAGGTGTGCACCCGGCCTGTGTCCGCATTGATATGGGTCTGCAACGCGTCCGTATAGGTTGACTTCAGCTTGGACAATTGCCGCCAGTCCAGCACCTTGGCGGGTAGATCGTGGCCCTGTGCGGCCAGCTCTTCCAGCACATCCGCACCGGTTCCCCATGCTCCGGTCTTGGTCTTCTTGCCACCGGGCAAAGACATCTGGTCGAACAGGATCTCACCCAGCTGCTTGGGTGAGGAGACATTGAACTTGCCGCCAGCCAGCTCGAAAATATCATCCTCGTACTCGGCCATCTTCTGGGCGAACCGGTTGGACATGCTGGCCAGAACCTGTGCATCCACCTTGATGCCAGTGCGCTCCATGTCGACCAGAACGGGGATAAGAGGGCGCTCCAGTGTATGATAGACAGTCGAGACTTTCTCGGCTGCCAGCCTTGGCCGCAGCCGGTTCCATAGGCGCAGGGTGACATCCGCGTCCTCGGCGGCATAGGGCGTGGCCTTGTCGATATCGACCCGGTCGAAGGTGATTGCGGATTTGCCGGTGCCGATCAGCTCCTTGATCGAGATCGCCTTGTGGCCCAGATGCCTCTCGGACAGCTCATCCATGCCATGCCCGCCCATGCCGCTATCCAGCGCATAGGACATCAGCATCGTATCGTCGATTGGAGTGACCGAGGTGTCGTATCTGGCAAGCACCTTCAGGTCGTATTTCAGGTTCTGCCCGATTTTCAGAATGGATTGGTCTGCCAGCACGGGGCGAAGGGCCTTAAGCACTTCGTCCAGCGTCATCTGGCCTTCGACCCGCTCGGCGGCACCCAGAAGATCGCCTTCGCCGGAGACATGGGCAACCGGAACATAGGCCGCCATGCCAGCACGAGGTGACAATGCAAACCCGGCAATCTCTGCAACCATCTCGTTCAGCGAGTTGGTCTCGAGATCGACACACAGAACGCCAGTCTCGTAGGCTTCGGCAACAAGTGCATGCAATGTATCGCCGGTCCGGATTGTCATGTAGCCGGTGGAATCGAGGTCCGGCACAACGGCTTCGGTCCCCGGCTCTCCGGTCGCTTCCGGGCGGCGGTCGGGGTCGGTGGGGCTTGATGCCCCGCCGGGCCCGAGGGAGTCGCCAGAGGCGACAACCGGCGCATCAACGCCCATCGCCTCGGCAATCCGGTTGGTCAGCGTCCGGAACTCCATTCCGGCAAGGAACGACAGCAACAGATCAGGATCAGGTGCCTCCAATCCAAACTCCGTCATCCCGACTTCAACCGGAACATCGGTCTTCAACGTCACGAGATCACGCGAGATGCGGATCAGGTCCGCATTGTCGACCAGGCTCTGACGCCGCTTGGGTTGTTTGATCTCTTCGGCGCGTGCCAGCAACGTGTCCAGATCGCCATACTCGTTGATCAGCAAGGCAGCTGTCTTGATCCCTATCCCGGGCGCACCGGGAACGTTGTCGACGGAGTCCCCGGCCAAAGCCTGAACATCAATCACACGGTCGGGACCAACGCCAAACTTGGCCTCGACCCCCGCCATGTCGATCTCGGCATTCTTCATGGGATCCAGCATGACCACGCCATCGCCGACCAGTTGCATCAGATCCTTGTCAGAAGACACGATGGTCACAGCGGCACCGGCTTTGGCGGCCTGGACAGAGTAAGTGGCGATCAGGTCGTCAGCCTCGTAACCCTCCATCTCGATGCAGGGCAGCCCGAAGGCGCGGGTCGCATCGCGGATCAGAGGGAACTGCGGCACCAGATCCTCGGGTGGTGGCGGGCGGTTGGCCTTGTACTGATCGTAGAGATCATTGCGGAAGCTCTTGGAAGAGTAGTCCAGAAGCACCGCCGGGTGCGTCGCGCCCTCCGTGCCCGCGCCGATGACCAGACGGTGCAGCATGTTGCAGAACCCCGATACCGCACCGATTGGCAGCCCGTCGGATTTGCGCGTCAGGGGTGGCAGTGCGTGATAGGCGCGAAAGATATAGGCAGAGCCATCGATCAGATAGAGATGGTCGCCCTTCCCAAGTCCATCGCTGCTGGATTCCGTCTTGCTCATCTGGCACCTCCGACAGTCGAAATCGCAGGGCAAGCGCCAAGGGTCAAGGGCGCATCCGGATCACACCGACCAACGCCGGGAGATGCAGCTACCCAGGAATTGAAAGCACCATCAGTGTCAGGTCATCAGATTGCTCGGCGCCCTTGGTGAACCGTCTCACGCGGTCCACCACATGATCTACCATTCCTGCGCTGTCGAGGCCGGGCTTTGCAGTGCCCAGCGCAGCTTCGAGGCGCTCCAGACCGAACAGTGTACCTTCGGTATCCATGGCCTCGGTCACACCATCGGTGAACACACACAGCCTGTCGCCCGGTTTCAGCATGATCTCTCCCACCGGGTATTCCAGATCCTCGACCAGACCTGCGGGCGGACCCGAAAAATCATCCAGCTGGCTGGGGGTGCGTCCGTCGCCAAACAGATATGGCGAGTCATGCCCCGCCGAGGAATAGAGCAATAGCCCGGTTTCAAGGTCCAGCACGCCGCTCAGGGCTGTGACGAACATGGTTGCGGTGTTCTCGCGGGTAATTTCAGAGTTTGCCTGCAACTGGATTTTGTCCAGGGGCGGGCCAAGACGAAGCGCCGTACTTTTCCAAAGGGTCTTGGACAGCAGCATGAACTGCGAGGCGTCGGCACCCTTGCCCGACACGTCTGCCACAAGAAAGAAGAGATGTCGGTCGTCGACGAGGCAATGGTCGTAGAAATCGCCCCCCACGGTCCGCGCGGGGTCGATATAGCACGCAAGATCGACCTGAGCGGCACGATGGAACAGTTTGGGGGGCAGCAGCTCGGTCTGGATACGCGCGGCAGCATCCAGCTCGCCTTGCAGGAACGACCGGTCGGCACGTTCGGACTGAAGCTCGATCTCGGACATCAGGCGCTCACGATCC
>JBGCFK010000462.1:0-3904 GCA_045106875.1 Paracoccaceae bacterium
GAAGCCCACCCTACTCTCTTCATCTGCCGGCGGCTGTTCGGGGTTCGGGACCATGACCGCCAGCGCCGCGGCCGTGATGTCGGCGACCACGCGCTTGCGGGCCGCGAACCGATCCCGACCGCGATACTCCTCCGGCACGAGGTTGATGGCGTCGATCTCGTTCTCGGTGAATTCCTTGCCCTCGACGATAGCCTGCGCCTTGGCGGCTTCCTCTGCATAGGGCGCGCCGTCGCTGCGCATGGACGCGTCCATGGCCATCAGCCGGTAGCATGGGATCCCCCCACGCTTGGCCACACCGTAGTCGTTGAAGTCGTGCGCGCCGGTGATCTTGACAGCCCCGCTGCCGAAGTCCGGGTCCGGGTAGTCGTCGGTGATGATCGGGATCAGGCGCCGGTGTTCCTTCGGTCCAACCGGGATTTCGCAGAGTTTCCCAACGATTGGCGCATAGCGCTCATCCGAGGGATGGACCGCGACCGCGCCGTCGCCCAGCATGGTCTCGGGCCGGGTCGTGGCGATCGAGATATAGTCGCGGGTCTCGCGGAGGGTGACGTTTCCATCCTCGTCCTTCTCGACATATTCATAGGTCGCGGCCCCGGCCAACGGGTACTTGAAGTGCCACATATGACCGTCGACTTCGATGTTCTCGACTTCCAGATCCGAGATGGCGGTCTCGAACTTGGGATCCCAGTTGACCAGCCGCTTGCCGCGATAGATCAGGCCCTTGTTGTAGAGGTCGACGAAGACCTTGAGGACGGCGTCGGACAGCCCCTCGTCCATGGTGAACCGGGTGCGGGACCAGTCGCAGGACGCGCCGCGCCGGTTGAGTTGCCCGAGGATGGTGGCCTCGGAGGAGACTTTCTGTTCCCAGACACGTTCGACAAATTTCTCGCGGCCCATATCGACCCGGCGGATATTGCCTTCGGCGGCCAGTTCGCGCTCGACCACCATCTGCGTCGCGATGCCTGCGTGGTCGGTGCCGGGCTGCCAGAGCGTGTCGTAGCCCTGCATGCGCTTCCAGCGGATCAGGATGTCCTGCAGGGTGTTGTTCAGCGCGTGGCCCATGTGGAGCGAGCCGGTGACGTTGGGGGGCGGGATGGCGATGCAGAAGGTCTCGGAGCCACGAGCTCCCGCACCGGCGGCAAAACAGCCATCATCGTCCCATTTGGCATAGATGCGAGGTTCGGCCTCGGCTGCGTTGAAGGTCTTGTCCATGGTCATCGCAATTGTCCTCTGATCGGGCGCCCTGATAGCCTGACGAGACACACACGAAAAGCCCGGAATTGTGATCGGACACGTGGCAAATCGCGGTCATAATCAGCGGATTGGAAAGAAGGAGAAAGCGGATGATCCGATTGATTGCCATGGCTGTACTGATAATGGCCAGTTTGCCCGCGCGCGCGCACGATCCGATGACACCGGAACGCATGCTGGAGATCCTGCAGGCTGTGGACGCTGACGCGGCGCAGCAAGGAACGCTGATCCAGGTCACCATCGAAGATATCCCGGTCCTGATCGTGTTCGATCCACGTGCCGACCGTATGCGGGCCATCACGCCGATCCGTTCGGCGGATGCGCTCTCACCAGAGGATCTGACCCGCATGATGCAGTCCAACTTCGATACGGCGCTGGATGCGCGATACGCGGTGGCGAACGGAAAGCTTTGGGCCGCCTTCATCCATCCTCTCAGTCCGCTGAACAAGAACGAGCTGTTGTCGGGGTTGGGTCAGGTCGTCAATCTGGCGCTGACATACGGATCGACGTACACTTCAGGCGCGCTTTCCTTCGGTGGCGGTGACAGCCGTGGTCTGATCGACGAATTGCTGAAGAAGGGCGAGAAGATCTGAAGGACATGAAGATCTGAAGGACATGTCTTGCCCGCACTTTGCCGCGATTGCCTAGAATGGTTCGACAAGACGCCGGGGGTGCGTTGCCCAAGCTGCGCGCGCCCCAGGCTGTTGGCACATGACGAACTGGGCGCGCTGTCGATCGCTCACATGGACTGCGACGCGTTCTATGCTTCGGTCGAGAAACGCGACAATCCGGATCTGCGCGACAAGGCGCTGATCGTTGGTGGCGGCCGTCGCGGTGTGGTCTCGACATGCTGTTACATCGCACGGGTCGCCGGGGTGAGGTCCGCGATGCCCATGTTCAAGGCGTTGAAGCTCTGCCCCGAAGCAGTGGTCGTACCGCCGCGCATGGAGATCTACTCGGAGGTCGGGCGCGAGATCAGGGCGCGCATGAAAGCGCTTACACCTCTGGTCGAGCCCCTTTCGCTGGATGAAGCCTTTCTGGACCTGACGGGCACCGAGCGGTTGATGGGCGCACCGCCTGCCGTCAACATGGCTCGACTCGCGCTCGAGATTGAACGGGACCTTGGGGTCACGGCTTCGATAGGGCTCTCGCATTGCAAGTATCTGGCAAAGATAGCCTCGGATCTCGACAAGCCACGCGGTTTCTCGGTCGTGGGAAAAGTGGAAACCATGGCGTTTCTGGCGCCCCGTCCGGTCCGATCGATCTGGGGCGTTGGGGCGGCGCTGGCAAAGAAGCTGGAGGCAGATGGCCTGCGTACCAATGCCGATTTGCGCGCCATGGACATCGCAACGCTGATGGGTCGATACGGGCAGATGGGCAAGCGCCTGCACGAATTGGCAAACGGGATCGACACGCGCCAAGTGACTGCGAGCAGCGCGGCAAAGTCAATCTCGTCCGAGACCACGTTCAATGAAGATCTTGGCGCTCCAGACCCGCTGCTCGGGCATCTATGGCGTCTGGCGGTTCGCACCTCTGACCGGGCCAAGGCACAGACCACGGTGGGCGGCACTGTCGTGTTGAAGCTGAAGACAGCGGGCTTCAAGGGCCTTACCCGGCAGGTAAGGGCCGAGGAGCCGACCAATCTTGCCGACGTCATCTACGCATTGGCGGAACCGCTGCTGTTGCGCGAAATGGACAAGGGACCGTTCAGACTGATCGGCGTTGGCCTTGGCGATTTGGCGGATGAGCCCAAGGGGGAGGCGCCGCAACGTTTGTTTTCGGATCAACAGGACAACCGCATGCTCGCAGAGCGCGCCACAGACAGCATTCGACAGAAGTTCGGCAAGGGTGCAATCAAACGAGGCCGTGCCTTGCGATAGCAGACCGAGGTCGTCAACGACCTCAGCAAGCCATTGGACTAGTGGGACAGAAGCGTCTGGCGCCATAAATGCTGCGCCGCACCCTTGTGTAAATGAAAAATGACATTCCTTAAGGTGCTGTTTTATATATGAAAAAGCATTCTACACGTAAAAAAGTGGTGAACTTGCTGCATTGCACACTTGCTATTTTGCAGCGCACACATAAACTCATTCTCAGCAATACGGCGTATTGCTCGCCCATCCTGGGCGTTTCCTCCCTTAGACTTGGGCCGCGCTTGCGCGGCCCTTTTTTTTTGGGATTTTCAGGTTATTCAGCTGCCAGTGCAGTCATTTGGCCTGGAATCAGCGCCAGGCGCGAAATCACGGCCGCCAGGCGGCGCGAAATATCCGCAAAATCGGCGGACGGAATGATTCGCGATTGGTCCAGATACAGTCCGCGATCAATCTCGATCTGGATGGCATGAAATCCACGCGACGGCCGACCGTATCGCTGGGTGATATAGCCCCCTGCAAAGGGTGCGTTGCGAGCCACGCGGAAACCCTCGGCCTCGAAAGCCTCCTGGGTCTCGGCAATGATGTGCCGAGCCGCTGCAGCTCCGAATCTGTCGCCCAGCACGATCTGCGGCAACTCCCCTCGTATGCGCGGCGCTGCCCTGAGCGCGTCCGAAGGCTTCGAGTGACAATCGAACAGCACCGCTCGCCCGTAGGTATCGCGTTCCCGCGTCAGTTCCTGCTCTTGTTTCCGTTGTTTGTGTTTTTGTTTTGTTGTTTTG
>JBGCFK010000463.1:0-4840 GCA_045106875.1 Paracoccaceae bacterium
CCGGCAACATGCAGTTCACCTTCCCGATGCATGCAAACGTGTCTCCTTACGACAGTGTCGATGTCCGCAAGGCGATAAAATATGCGTTCAATCGCGAAGAGCTGGTAGAGAAGATCCTGCTGGGCCACGGCGCGATTGGTAATGACCATCCGATTGGACCGGCGAACCAGTACTATGCCTCGGATCTGGAGCAGACAGCTTATGACCCCGACAAGGCCAAGTTCCACCTGAAACAAGCGGGCATGGACAGCCTGGACATCAGCCTCTCGGCGGCGGACACAGCCTTCCCGGGCGCGATCGATGCGGCTCAGTTGCTGCAGGCCTCGGCCGTGGCTGCAGGCATCAACGTCAACGTCGTCCGCGAACCGAACGATGGCTACTGGTCGAATGTCTGGCAGAAAAAGCCATTCTGCGCCTGCTACTGGTCGGGCCGTGCAACGGAGGACTGGATGTTCTCGACAGCGTATGAGTCAGGTGTCCCATGGAACGATACGTTCTGGGAGAACGCGCGTTTCCAAAGCCTGCTGCTGGAAGCACGGGCCGAGCTGGACACCACCAAACGCGGCAGCATGTATCGCGAGATGCAGGAAATCTGCCGTGTGGACGGGGCCACCCCGATACCCATGTATGCCAATTACGTGGATGCCGCATCCACCAAGCTGAAAAACTCGGGCACGGTCGGGAACATGTGGATGCTGGATGGCAGCCGCATCGCCGAGCGTTGGTGGTTCGCCTGATCCCAGCAAATCACGTATCGAACAACGTCAGGGCCCCGGACACTCCGGGGCCCTTTTTCGTGTCCGGTCGTTTGCTGTTCACGCAGATTTGGTCGCCTGCAGAAGTTCTGATAGGAATTAGAGCTCGGTGCGCGGCTGACCCGGCTGCCATCTTACATACAGTTCGACAATGTGGGTCGTTGGACCCCATGCGCGAACATGGGCGTGCGATGATTTTGTTTTCGTAAGGGAGTTTGAGACATGACACTTAAATTGAAACTGGCGGTTGCGGTGGCTGCGTTGTTTGCAGCAAGCACAGCAGTACCTGCTGCAGACCGCGCCGGGGAGGCCACTCGATCTCAACAGAACGCCTTTCAGTGGGCGTCAATATCTCCAGATCTGTTGGCGACAGGTGATGAGGTTTACCAGAAAGCCGAAGTCTACACCAAAGACCACGGCAGCGTTGAGATGCGCATGGATGACGATTCACTGCTCACGCTTGGTCCGAACAGCCAGCTTGTCATTGATGAATTTGTGTATTCATCCGGCGCCGATACCGGTAACGCCACACTCAGCCTGGGAAGGGGCGTGTTGCGCATGGTCAGCGGGCGCATCGGCTCTGGTAGAGTGCGGATTGGAACGCCCGTAGCGACGATCGGAATCCGGGGCACAGACTTTATTCTGGATACCAATCGCCCCGGCAATCTCCGGGTCTGGTCAAAGAGCGGAACCGTGACGGTGTCGCCGTCGAACTCGGACATCGTGTTCGAACTGGTTGCGCCATCATTTGCCAGCTGCTCTTCGGCATCATGCGAAATCGGACCATCGCCAGCCGAGCCCTCATTCTTCCCAATTGCTCCAGCGAACCCATCTTCCATCGGTGGAGAGAATGACCCTGGCGGTCCTGAAGGTGAGGAAAGTGAGAGCTCCGGAGGCTTCGAATAAAAACTGAACTGACTTTGGCGGTGCGCAAAAAACTTTGGTGCGCCGCCAAGGAAACGCCTCCCACGCGCGTCTTAAGGTTGATATGCTGGATGAGACGGACGACAGGAGCCTTGCGCTCGATGCCGCTGGAGGTGACCGGGCTGCGTTTGCACAGCTGGTAAACCGTCACTATGGGCGGATTCATGCGCTGTCCTGGCGGTTCACGGGCGGTCCTCCGGACTGCGAGGATCTGACCCAGGATGTTTGCATGTCTCTGGGACGCAAGATACGCAGCTATCGTGGGGATGCGGCGTTCACGACTTGGCTCTACCGCGTCGTACTGAACGCAGCACGCGACGGCGCAAGGAGACGCGTGACCCGTGAGCGCGCAGATACTGCCTACGGCGAAGTGGATACGCTGCGGCGCGCGGATGACAAGGCCCGCGCCGAGAATGCCGAATGGCTTCGTGCCCAGATCGCTGGTCTGAAAGCAGACTTGCGTGAAACCGCGGTCCTTGTGCTGGACGAAGGCCTGACACACGCTGAAGCCGCAGAGATTCTCGAAATCGCAGAGACCACTGTCTCGTGGCGCCTGATGGAGGTGCGCAAAGCCATTGCCGCGCGCGCCCAGGAAGAAGGAATGCGCGTATGAGCAATGATCTGGATGACATCAAGCGTGCGCTCGCATCTGCGCCGCCTCCGCCGGCAGGGGGCGCAGCTCAGGCACGTGATCTGAACGCCGCGATCGCTGCATTCGAAGCGGTTGAAGAAGAAAATTTGGAAATTCTCCAAGGATCAGCGGACCCGGCGCGTCAAAGCCATAGGCAATCGGGCCTGAATAGCTTTTGGAGACGCGTGATGACATTCACTCAGAATAAGATTGGCAGCCATATAAACACCCGCAGCATGATGCTTGGCGGCGCTTCGCTGGCGGTAATGACGCTGGCGCTGGTCGCTGTACAGAACATGGACACGAAATTCATTGTTGCTCCGAAACCCGTTCCGGTGTCGCTGGATGACTCCACCGCTTCCGGCAACGGAGCACTGGATGCGGAGTTGGACACCCTGCTGCGCACGGACCGCGCCGAGCCGCTTGCGGCAAACCCGACTGTGCCACGTGAGCCACTAAGGGGAGAGCTTGTGTTCACACCATCCCCTGTTGAAACCCGTGAAGAGGAAACCCCAGCCATTCCACAAGCATCGAGCCCAGCTTCGGAAGACGTGCGGGCCCGAACGTTGGGCCGCACTGCGGGCGCAGGTTGTGTGGGCGCGGGCTGTACACCGGGCGCAGGCGGAGTGCCTGTGGGCGTGCCCGTGAAGGCCATGGCCGAGCCCAAAGCGCTCGCGGAGGCACCAATAGCAGAGGCTACTGCACCAGATCAGATCACACCTACGCCGCAGGAGACAGGCCGCGACAAGTTCGAGGACTTCGAAACAAATCCTGTAAAGGTCACAGCGGAAGACCCTGTTTCGACGTTCTCAGTTGACGTTGACACAGCCTCATACAGCTTCATGCGCGCTGCGCTGAACAACGGCGTACTGCCGCAAAAGGACTCGGTCCGGGTTGAGGAACTGATCAACTACTTCGACTACAACTACGCCGGACCAGACGGACGCGAGACCCCCTTTGCCACGCATGTGACCGTGATGCCGACGCCGTGGAACACAGGCACCGAGTTGATGCGTATCGGCATCAAGGGGTACGAGTTGAAACCGGCAGAGAAACCGCGCTCGAACCTAGTGTTCCTGTTGGACACATCCGGATCGATGAATCAGCCCAACAAGCTGCCGCTGCTGATCAACTCGTTCCGACTTCTGGTCGAGAACATGGCCCCGAACGACACCGTGTCGATTGTGGTTTATGCGGGTAGCGCGGGCACCGTGCTGGAGCCAACGAAGGTTTCAGAGAAATCAAAGATCCTCGGGGCGTTGGAACGCTTGCGGGCGGGCGGGTCCACAGCGGGCGGCGAAGGTATACGTCAGGCGTACAGGCTGGCAGAGCAGAACTTCGACAAGGACGGCATCAACCGGGTGCTGCTTGCCACAGATGGCGATTTCAACGTGGGCATCACGAACCCGGAGGAACTGCAGGATTTTGTCGAACGCAAACGCGACACCGGCGTCTACCTCTCGGTTCTCGGCTTTGGGCGTGGGAACTACAACGACCAACTGATGCAGACGCTGGCGCAGAACGGCAATGGAAACGCTGCATATATCGACACGCTGGGTGAGGCGCGGAAGATTCTTGTGGAGGAAGCCGCAAGCACCCTCTTCCCGATCGCAAAGGACGTGAAGATTCAGGTAGAATTCAACCCCGCAGCGGTGGCAGAATATCGTCTGATCGGATATGAAACGCGTGCGCTCCGGCGTGAGGATTTCAACAACGACAAGGTGGATGCAGGCGAGATCGGCGCCGGGCACAGGGTAACGGCGCTCTACGAGATCACACCTGTCGGCGGGACCACGCAAGTGGATCCACTGCGCTATGGCAGCCAACCAGCATCGAAGGACATGGCGGATGAAATGGCTTTCGTGAAGATCCGCTACAAACAGCCTGACGCGGACAAAAGCCAGCTGATCACCCGGCCAGTCACACAGGCCGACCGCAAGGCCCCGGACACCGAGGCCCGGTTTGCAGCTTCGGTAGCAGCGTTCGCTCAGCTCCTGCGGGGCGGACGGCACACGGGAGAGTTCACTTACGCCGACGTGATAGAACTGGCGAACAGCGCGAAGGGCGATGATCCATTTGGTTATCGCACGGAGTTCGTGAACCTGGTGCGTCTTGCCGAAACAGCCCCTGCCCTGCCGCGACAATAGCCGCAGACACCAATCCGAGCGCGAAAGCGAAGCGATAGCGCGAGACATGTCGTATCCGGGGCCGCTTGCGGCCCCGGATTCCGTTTAATAGGAGACTGCAGAAGACGAAGCGCGCCAAGCAAAAGGATAC
This sequence comes from Paracoccaceae bacterium, assembly GCA_045106875.1. GTDB lineage: Bacteria > Pseudomonadota > Alphaproteobacteria > Rhodobacterales > Rhodobacteraceae > Thermohalobaculum. The sequence continues at coordinate 4,588 of JBGCFK010000463.1, forward strand.
GCCGATGGCCATATTGTTGGGGATCGACACAGGCGGCACCTACACGGATGCAGTCCTGATCGACGATCAGATCCCCGCCCCAGGCATTGTAGCGAAGGCCAAGGCGCTGACGACCCGGCATGATCTGTCAATTGGGATTGGCGGCGCGGTGGACGGCGTGTTGGCTTTGGCGCAGAATCCGGACGGGATTGGGCTCGTGTCGGTGTCGACGACGCTGGCGACGAATGCACTGGTCGAAGGTCAGGGCGGACGC
>JBGCFK010000464.1:0-5507 GCA_045106875.1 Paracoccaceae bacterium
AATGCTCTGAAGTGGACACTGCCATCGCCATTAAGGCTCAGCACGCCCTTCGTGCCTTCAAACAGAGCCTCTCCCATGGTACGCCGCTGGTTGTCGCTGGCGTGATCCAGATGGCGATTTCCATCAAACATCGCGCGCACCCCATTTGGGTGATCAAAAAGAATATACCCCGCATCTTCGCCAGAGATCACCGGATTAAGGCGACACAGGTCCGCATAGACCGATTGCGGGTCGCCCAACAGGTATCTGAAGGTATCGATCCAGTGGACAGCGGTTTCCTCAACAAGGAACCGCGGCATGTTCTGAAAATAAGGCTGACGGTCAAGATAGGCGTCCGGCCCCTGACCATCGCCTGGTCGCATGCGGAAAGTAACCTGTTGCAACTGGCCGACTCTTCCCTCCTCCAGCTGTGACTTGATGAAGCGATACCATGGCATGAACCGGAAATTCTCGTGCACAATCAAACTGGCCGATGCCACTTCGGCTTCCTGTACGACGGCTTCCGCTTCAGCCAGCGATGCACAGAATGGCTTCTGACAGATGATCGTCTGCACACCCGCAGAAATAGCCGTTCGCACCAAGGCCGCCTGAACATTTGGTGGGGTAATGATATCCAAGATGTCAGGTTGGGTTTCCGCTATCATCTTCTCCGGATCTGCGAAGGCAGGGTATCCCGTTTTCGAAGCTGCTTCTAAGTTCGTATCCGCCACAGCAACCAATTCGACATCGGCCATGCGGTCCCAGGATCCCCGGTGAAACTGGCTAAAGTACCCCGCCCCTACGCAGGCAACCCTAAGTGCACTATTCATCAATCAGATGCTCCGTCGTCTGTTGCTCAAAGTGCATGGCTCCGAGAAAATTGTGATGCGTGCTTCAAATTTTGCTGTGCAAATCACGCTTTGATATTGGCGTTGATAATGTATACATTAATGCAGAAGTTAAACAATCAATGCATGCGCTTGTTGTTAGCTGTGCACAGGGAGATTGCCCGTCATGTTCGTTGTCGTTGTCGTTTTTCACCTTCATCCGGGCACAACGACAACGTTCTTGCCGCTCATGTATGAAAACGCTGCAGCCTCCTTGCGCGAAGAAGAAGGGTGTCACCAGTTTGATGTAGCAACGGACCCCGAGCGACCCGAGGAAGTTTTTCTGTATGAGCTCTATTCGGATGAGGGCGCTTTCGCCAATCACTTGAAAGCGTCACATTTTTTGCGATTCAATGCAGCCACAATCGATATGATTGCCGGTAAAACTGTAACGACATATCGGAATGTAGTTCAATGAGCACCTGGGAAGTCCACGCGATCAAATATGCGGAACGCAACACGCGTACCCGCGCTGACAGTTTTCTGTTCGACGATGATCACTGCACGCCGCATCCGATGGATTACTTCATGTGGCTGCTCCAATGCGGCGACCAAACAATCCTTGTCGACACCGGTTACGACGAAGCTGAAGCAAAGGAGCGCGAGCGACCCATTCTGAAAAACCCGCATGAGGCATTGCGCCCATTCGGGATGTCACCGGATCAGATTTCAGACGTGATCGTCACGCATTTGCATTACGACCATGCCGGCGGATTGCATCTGTTTCCAAATGCGCAACTGCACCTGCAAGCGGCAGAAATGGAGTTTGCCACCGGCCCTTGCATGTGCCACCCCCTCGCGCGTTTCGCTTTCTCAGGCAACCATGTGTGCGAAGCTGTACAGCGCCTCTATGCAGGGAAACTGACGTTTTACGAAGGTGACGGGCAGATCGCCGAGGGTGTGACCGTTCACCGTACCGGGGGCCATAGCCGAGGTATGCAGGCTGTTCGCGTACTGACGAGCGCAGGCTATCTTGTACTGGCCTCGGATGCATCCCACTACTACGAGAACTTCGCGGCACATATGCCCTTTCCACTGGTCGTGGACGTTCAGGATGCTCTGGACGCCTTTGTTAAGCTGGAAGCGCTTGCTTCTGCACCCAAGTTAATCGTTCCCGGCCACGACCCGCTTGTTACCCAGGTTTTTCCGGCGACACTCGACGACCACATCTGGCGGCTGGACCGGGGACCTGTCGGCGATATCCCTGGCCTTTCCTGATTACGGCCTGCTCAGCCTAAAAAAGAGGCAGAGCGCTTAGCCGCAAGGCGCGTTTGTCATTGAAACTGGTCAAACCCGCTTTGGATGTGATTTGTTAACGAAGAATGAAAACGACCCGAAGGCCACTTCCTTGCTGATGCGAACTGCGACACCGCTGGACCAACCCCGCGCCATCGGCGCTGCAATGGTGAGCAGCAAACTCGGTCCGCATGGATCCTGCATTGACGGGTTGCGCCAGTCAGGTGCGCTGAAACTTTTGTTTCCAAGACGCAGCGGAGCCGTTGAAGCCATTTTGATTAACACTGCGGGTGGCATAACGGGTGGGGATCGTTTTGAAACCCGTGCAACGGCAAATCCAAACTCTCATTTGATGCTGACAACGCAGGCCGCAGAGCGTGCTTATTGTGCGCAATACGGGCAAATCGGACGGGTAGATACGCAGTTGTCTGCTGGTCCTGACGCCAAGCTTTTCTGGCTGCCACAGGAAACCATCCTTTACGACGGGGCGGCAATCCAGCGTAGACTGAAGGCTACCATTGCGCCTACGTCTGAATTTCTGATGGTCGAGCCCATTCTTTTTGGGCGGCGTGCCATGGGCGAAGACGTCACCGATTTGCGGTTCGAAGATCGCATCGAAATCCATTGTGACGGCAAACCGCTCTACCGCGACGGGCTGTCGTTGACGGGATGCGTTGCGCAACAACTGGACCGCCCTGCCATCGGCAATGGAGCGCGCGCCATGGCAAGCCTAGTGTGGCATGCTTCTCAGGCACAAGCTCGTCTGGCGGCAGTACGGCAGCTCATTGGCCACACAGGCGGAGCAAGCATGCTGACAGAGAGACTTATGGTGCTGCGCCTGCTCGCTGAAGACGGTTTCGAACTCAGAAAGAGCTTGTTGCCCATTCTTGATCTAATGACAGAAAACACCCTGCCCCAAAGTTGGAGGTTATGACCCGATGCAGCTTACACCACGCGAAAAAGACAAACTGCTGATTGCCATGGCAGCCGAAGTCGCGCGCAAGCGACTGGCGCGCGGCGTCAAGCTAAACCACCCGGAGGCCATCGCTCTGATCACGGATGCGGTTGTCGAAGGCGCACGCGACGGGCGGTCTGTTGCCGATATGATGGAGGCTGGCGCACAAGTGATCACCCGCGTGCAATGTATGGAAGGTGTCCCTGAGATGATCCATGACGTGCAGGTCGAAGCCACATTTCCCGACGGCACCAAACTGGTGACTGTCCATAATCCGATCAGATAGGAGCACGCAGATGATCCCCGGAGAAATGATGATTGCGGATGGCGACATCCAACTGAACGAGGGGCGTGAAGCAATCACGCTCATGGTGGCCAACACAGGCGACCGACCCGTGCAGGTTGGCAGCCATTATCACTTTGGCGAGGCCAACAGTGCGCTGGATTTCGACCGCGCGGCAGGCCGGGGCATGCGGCTCGACATCGCTGCGGGTACTGCCGTAAGGTTTGAGCCAGGTCAGCGGCGGGAGGTGCAGCTGATCCCGATCTCTGGCGCACGCCAGATATATGGCTTCAACCAGCAAGTCATGGGCGCGCTGGACTGAGCCACCCAAACCAAAGGAGACAAAACCATGTGCGATATCTGTGTTATCAACGCGGTTAAGGACCGGATGTTATCTCGGCGCAGCTTTATCAAAGCAAGCGCAACCGCCGGCGCGGCGGCAGCAATCGGGTCAGTCACAGTGGCACCGGCAGCTTTGGCAGGCGGGCACAGCGGCGTGGTCGACATGTCGCATAAGCTTAGCCCTGATTTCCCGACCTTCTTCGGTGTGCCCGGCATCTCGATGGAGCAGCCTTTCAACTTCGCGGAACACGGCTTTAACCTGATGAACTTGGCAATCAATGAGCACACGGCGACACATATAGATGCTCCCCTGCATTTCTCCGCCGATGGCGCCAGTGTAGATGAGATCCCCGTGAGTGATCTGGTCGTGCCACTCTGCAAGATCGATATCGCCGCCAAGGCTGCTGAGAACGCAGACGCGCAAGTGACACCAGATGATCTCAAGGCATGGATCGCCGCGAATGGCGAAATCCCCGATAAGGCCTGCATTGCTATGTATTCCGGCTGGGCGGAAAAAAGCGGGTCGGCTGCGGACTATGTGGGCACGGATGGGGATGACGTAAAACACTTCCCCGGCTTTCACATAGAGGCGACACAGATGTTGCTTGAGGAAACCACCGCGGTCGCCATGGCGGTGGACACGCTTTCATTAGACCACGGTCCGTCGCCAGATTTTGTGACGCACTACGCCTGGCTACCTGCCGGACGTTACGGCATCGAGAACATGGCCGGGCTGGCGGATGTACCAGCTGCCGGTGCCACACTGGTGGTCGGCGCGCCAAATCACGTAGGTGGGACCGGCGGCCCCGCACGTATCTTCGCGATGGTATGATGGCGACAGTGCCGCTCATATCCGACGAGGAGGCCAGCGCCGAGGCGCTGGCCATCTTTGACGACATCCGCTCGGTGCGCGGCAGTGATTTCATCAACAACTTCTGGCGCGCTCTGGCGCATGACCCGAAGACACTGAAGGCGACCTGGGACCGATTGAAAATAGTCATGGCTCCGGGCGCGCTCGATCCACTTGTGAAGGAGATGCTCTATATTGCCGTCTCCACCGCGAACGGGTGCGAATACTGCATCCATTCCCACACGGCCGCAGCGAAAGCCAAGGGCATGACGCAGCAACAGCACAACGAACTGGTGTCGGTCATCGGCATGGCGATGCAAACCAACGGGCTGGTGACGGCGCTTCAGGTGGAGGTGGACGATGCGTTTCGCGTCTAGCTTTGCGGGCATCCTCTTTGCCGGAGCGGCTCAGGCCGCCTGTCCCGGTGTGACCCAAATGGAAATGAACAACTGCGCGGCGACCGAGTATCAAGCTACCGATGCCGCGCTCAACGCGACCTGGGGACCAGCCAAATCCTTCATGGACGGGATCGGGCAAGGAGCTGTGCTGCTCGACGCGCAGCGCAAGTGGATCGCCTTCCGCGACGCTGCCTGCAAGGCCGAGGCCGCTCCCTATGAGGGCGGATCGATCCAGCCGCTGGTCTATTACTCCTGCGCGACGAGGCTGACCCGGGCCCGCACGCAGGACCTGGGGCAGTTCCGGTTCTGATATGGAAGAGGTCGCGCTCAACGATTTCGACCATGAATTTGCTTTGGCAGAGTATCACGAACTGGGCTCGGCAATTCGCCACTACATCTCGCTCATCACCAGCACAGAGCGTTTCGCCGTCGCCGGCGCCGCGGCCTTTGCCTCATTCTCCATTTCAGGACTAGCCGAGAGTGTCGGGAAGGCGCTGATCTATCTCAGCGCGATCCCCTTTGTAATTGTCTCGCTGGCGGGTCTGCGCTGCCTCACTCTATACTTCGTTATTTTTTC
>JBGCFK010000465.1:0-7075 GCA_045106875.1 Paracoccaceae bacterium
TGCCGTCTATGTCATTCCGGGGCATGGCCACCCGACCAATATGGCCCAGGTCCGCCGTTATACGCACGACTACCTTGTGCATCTGCGCGGGAAGATCCGCGAACATATCGACAATGGCGGGGAACTGACTGACGCCTATTACGTTGATCAGGCCGCCTACGAACATCTGGATACGTTTGAGGAACTGGCAACCCGCAATGCGGGGCGCGTTTACGAACAAATGGAATGGGAATAGCACCATGCTGACACGCCGCAATCTGATGAAGGCCAGCCTTGCTGCCCCGGCGCTGATCGGGACGCGTGCGGTTGCCGTGCCTGCCGCACCCGAGGCGCAGAACGCTGGTTGGTTCAAGTTTGCGTTGGGCAATTTCCAGATCACCGTGATCTCGGACGGGAACCTCGTGACTCCGACTGAGACCATCGGCAGCAACCAACAGCGTGAGGACGTTGTAAGGTTCTTGGAGGACCGCTTTCTGGATCCGGAAACGAATCGTCCGCACACCAACCACATCCTGATCGACACTGGCGATGCGAAGGTCCTGGTGGATGTCGGCTCGGGCGAGCGGTTCATGCCGTCCGCCGGCAAGCTCTCGACCAATCTCGAGGAGGCAGGTATCGACCCTGGCGATATCACCCATGTCGCCCTGACCCATGCACATCCCGACCATGTCTGGGGGATGTTGGACGATTTCGATGAAGTGCGGATCCCTGATGCCGAATACGCAATTTCAGCCGCTGAATATGATTGGTGGAACGATGAGGATCGGGTCAATCAGGTGCCTGAGCCTATGCAGGCCTTGGTTGTTGGTGCCCAGAACGCGCTTGAACCCGTTGCCGAGCAGACCGCCATGGTCACTGATGGGCACGAGATCGTGCCAGGTGTTCGCATGATCGACACGCCCGGTCACACATTGGGCCACATGGCCGTGGTGGTTGAAAGCAATGGCGCGCAGATGTTGGTTGCGGGGGATGCAATCAATCATGCCTATGCCAGTTTCGAGTACCCCGACTGGCATTTTGGCTTTGATATGGACAAGGATCAGGCCGTGGCGACCCGCAAGCGCTTGCTGGATATGTGTGCAACCGACCGGATGACGCTGGCCGCCTATCACCTGCCGTTCCCCGGTGTGGGGCATGTGGTCCGGCGCGGGGGTGCGTTCCAGTATCTGCCCTCGCCTTGGGCATGGAGTGAGTAAAACCTACTCGACGCTCTGGCTTGCAACAACGTTGACGCTGGTTTCCGCTGCTTCCATGGCGTTGGAGATCGTGGCAGGCCGTGCGCTGGCGCCGTATGTGGGCATGTCGCTCTACACTTGGACCGTGATTATTGCCGTCGTTCTGGCCGGGCTGTCGCTGGGGCATTGGATCGGAGGCGGACTGGCGGACCGTAGCCAGCGGCCGGGCAGGTGGGTCTTCGGGACACTACTGGGCGCCGCGCTGACTTCTGGTGTTTCTCTGCTGGCTCTCCGTTGGATGGAACCGCTGGCCGTTGGTACGAACCCGGTCAGTCATGTCAGCCTGCTTGCCTTGGCGGCGTTCTTCCTGCCAAGCCTGATGGCAGGTGTGATCTCCCCGCTGCTGACCAAGATGGCCTTGGACGGGACCGCCCCTGACCATCATGGACGCATCATTGGTCGCATGTTCGCGCTTGGGGCCGCTGGGGCGATCCTTGGGACCTTGTTCGCAGGACTGGTGTTGATCTCGTGGGTCGGGACAACGGGTTCAGTGTTGCTGATCACCGTGACCTACCTGATGCTGGCGATATCGTTTTTCGGCGATTGGCGCGCCTGGTTCGTTTTTGTCCCTTTGGGCTTCGTGCTTGTGAAAGGGGACGAAGGTGCTTTGGCGTCGCTTGGTGGCGGTGCTTGTACCTTGGAGAGTGCGTATTTCTGCATTCGCGTGGACTCTATCCAGATGCTGGGACGGGACGCGAAGGTCATGGCGCTGGACCATCTTGCGCATGGGGTGAATGATCGGGAGGACCCCCTGCTGCTGTTGTCCCCTTACGTGCATGGGGTGGATGAGTTGCTCCGACATCGGGGTGTCGAGGGTCCAGCGGCATTCTTTATCGGTGGTGGCGCCTACACCCTACCTCGCGCATGGGTCGCCCGTTGGCCGGCGGCGCAGCTGGTGATGGCCGAGGTCGACCCGGATGTGACGCGTCTTGCTCGGGAGGAACTGTGGCTCGGTTCGCCTGCCAACCTGACAGTGATCCACCGGGATGCGCGCGTGGCGCTTCAGGACCTGCCTGCGGACGCCCATTTTGACGTGATCTTTGGCGATGCTTTCCATGACATCTCGGTGCCGCAGCATCTTGTGACGGACGAGTTCCACGCCCAGCTCGCAGCGCGGCTGACGCCAGGTGGTGTCTATGCAATGAACGTGGTGGACAAGCTGCGCGAGCCGCTGTTCGTGCTGTCGTTGGCGCAAACGCTGGGGCGGCAGTTCAGTCATGTAGAGCTGTGGCTGGATCTGCAGGCCATCCGCCCGACCGAGGCGCGGACAACATGGATCGTGCTGGCCTCAGACACGCCAACCCGCACTGGCGAGGTCACTTCGACCTATGGGTTTGAACGCAAATGGGTGCAGGTGCCCGTGGCGCAGATGGTCGACACCGTCGGTGCAGACAGGTTGGTCACGCTCACTGACGACTATGCCCCGGTAGACAGGTTGCTCGGAGATCTGTTGCTGAGTGGAGAGTTGTTGGAGTAGCGCGCCCGCCTGAGACGGGCGCGCGATCCATGTCAGCCGAACATGTCGGCAGTGATGCCGTTGTACCAGCCGATCGACTCTTCGTAGGTGTTCTTGCGTACGGAAGCCTCTTCACCGTTTTGGCTGATGAAGCCGTCAGTCTTGGCGATCTTCTCATCAGTCGCTTCATAGGAGGCACCGACCTTCACGCCATCATCTGTGCCGATCAATGACCAGCAGGTGTTGGAGAACTTGGCCGGGAACACTTTGGACCCCGTCAGCGCGCCCCGCACAGCCATGGCGCAGACCTTGGCCTGACTGTTGGCCGAGAAGCCGGATTTCGGCATATCGCCCTGTTGGCTTGAATCGCCCAGAACATGAATGTTCGGGTCCATTTTCGAGGACATGTCCGCCGCATTCACCGGCGCCCAGCCCTTTTCGTTGGTCAGGCCTGCGGTCTCTGCAATCCAGCCTGCCTTCATGGCAGGGATGACGTTGCAGACGTCTGCCTTGACGACTTCGCCGTCAATGTCGACTTCCATGGTCGCCGGGTTGACCGTCACCTTGTCGCCGCCAAAATCGGGGCCGATCCACTCGATCATGCCCGCATAGTGACTTTCCCAACCAGCCGTGAACAGACCCATCTTCGAGAATTTGGGCTTCGGGTCTGCGATGATGATCTTGGCCGTTGGGTTCTTTTCCTTCAGCACATGGGCAACCATCGAGATCCGCTCGTATGGACCGGGTGGGCAGCGAAACGGGTTTGGAGGGGCCACCATTGCATAGGTCCCGCCTTCCGGCATCGCATCGATCTGCGCGCGCAGCAGAGCTGCCTGCGTGCCGCCCTTGTAGGCATGGGGCATGACATCCTGATCTTCGAGCGACCAGCCGTTCACTGATCCTGGCACGAAGTCGATGCCCGGGCTGACGATCAACCGATCATAACCGAACTTCATGCCTGACCCGACGGTAACCGTCTTGGCGTCGCGATCAATCCCGGTGGCCATGTCATGCACCACGTTGACGCCGTATTCCGAGGCCAGCTTGTCATAAGAGTGGCTGGTTTTCTCGAAATCCCAGAACCCGCCAATGGCGAGGTTCGAGAAGAAGCACGTGTGATAGCGCCGTTGCGGCTCGATCAGGGTAACGTCAACTGCGCCCTTCGAGTCCTTGGCGATATAGCGCGCTGCCGTTGCGCCGCCCGCGCCGCCGCCAATGACCACGACCTTGGGCCTGGCCGCACCCAAAACCGCCGGAGCGGCCAGCGCCGTCCCTGCTACTGCTGTGGTTCCGAGGAACCCGCGTCTCGTCAGTTTCATTGTATCCTCCCCTTAGTTTTAATTGACCGCGCCTTAGTCCAAGGCTTCGAAATAAACGGCGAGTGAAGCGATTTCCTCGTCCGAAAGTCGGCCTGACATCATCTGCATGACCGGATGTGGCCGGGCCTTTACTTTATACGCATGCATCGCAATCACGAAATCTTCCGTGGGCCAGCCGGTGATCGAGGGGATACCCTCGTCCGCGCCGTCGGCCTGATGGCAGGTGGTGCATTCCGAGGCGAGGTATTCGCCGTACTCTCGGTCGCCTGCGATTGCGAGGATTGCGGCATCCACGTCCGGGTCGTTGGGCAGAGCGGTGGGCTCTGATTCCGGGATGTCCTGCGGGTTCGCAGAATACTGCCGCAGAAAGGCCAGCAGGTCCGTGCGATCCTGCGCGTCCTTAAGGCCGCGGAAGTTCATGAAGGTCTGGCTTATCAGAGCCTTCGGGTTCTCGATGTAGATGTGGAGCTTCTCGGTCGTCCAATGCAGGCCACCCATGCCCTCGCGTTCGAGATCCTCAGAGTAGTCATAGCCCTCGATGCTGCCAGCCTGACGCCCAAACAGTTCATTCAGATGCGGCCCCACACGGTTGCGCGCAGTCGGGCCTACCATGTGGCAGGACTTGCACTTTTTGAACAGCTTGGCGCCGCGCTCGATATCACCCTGGCCCGCACCAAAGGCGCTGGTTCCGACCAGAGCCAATGCGAGGGAGGTAGCAAGAAACCACTTCATGTCGTCAAAGACCTATTTGTGCCGGGGTCGGCCGCATTTCAGTTGGACTCTTCTTTGTCAGGTGTCACGTCCAGCACAGCCGCGCGTTTGGTGATTTCGACCGTGGGTTTGCAGTCCGACATGCATGCTTCGCGGTTCTGGAAAACCGGGCTTTCTGCTCGGTCGTCCATGAAGAAGTTGGCTTCATTCGGCAGCCGGACTTCCTGGAAGTTCTCGTGGCTCAGCTCGAAATCGTCGTCTACCAGATCGTTCGCGTAGAGGATGTAGGCCGTGATGGCGTAGACCTCGTCGTCGCTCAGGCTTTGGGCGTTCCCGAACGGCATGGCCCGGTGAACGTAGTCCCAGACCGTCGAGAGATACGGCCAGTACGAGCCCACCGTTTTGACCGGGCGATCATCAGCCAACGTATCCTGACCACCAGCCAGCACGGGCCAGCGGTCCACACCTTCCGCAAAGTCGCCATGACAATAGGCGCATTGTTCGAGGAAGATCTCCTCGCCCATGGTCACGTCACCACGCCCTTCGGGCAGTCCCGCACCATCTGGCCGGATGTCGATGTCCCAGGCAGTGACTTCGGCTGGGGTTGCCGCGCGGCCGAGGCCAAGCGTCTCGGCGTGGGCCGTACTGCTCAGCAGAACGACAGCGGCGCAGACCTTAAGAAACTTCGACATTTTCGGCCACTCCCTGTTCATTCACGTACCAGGTCTGGATCGCGTTGTTGTGGTAGATCGAGTTCTCGCCGCGGACGGCGCGCAGGGCGTCCTTGGTTGGTTGGATGTACCCGGTTGAATCGTGTGCGCGGCTTTGCAGCAGCAGCGGTTTGCCGTCCCAGTTGAAGTCGAAGTAGAAGCGGTGCATCGACTTGTCCAAGCTGGGCCCATCCATCCGTGCCTGTTGCCAGTTGGCGCCGCCATCCAGCGTCACGTCCACCCGAGGGATCGTGCCCCGGCCTGACCATGCAACACCGGTCAGCACTGTTGGTCCTGGCCCATGAGTGATCGGCGCTTGCGGCGAAGGATTGGTGATGACGGACTTCGCGTCCATCTCCCAGGTGAAACGCCGTGCCTTGCCGTTTGCAAGCAGATCCGTGTACTTGGATGTCTCCTCGCGGTGATGCCAGGGCTTGTCACCGACCTCTAGCCGCCGCAGCCACTTGACCCACATATTGCCTTCCCAACCAGGCACGACCAGCCGTACGGGATAGCCTTGCTCGGGCCGCAGCGCTTCGCCGTTCATCTTGAAGGCGATCATGCAATCGTCCAGCGCCTTTTCCATGGGGATCGAGCGGGTCATTGCAGACGCATCCGCGCCCTCGGGAAGCACCCATTTGCCAGATGTCTTCACGCCCGCCTCGGCCAGCACGTCCTTCAGCATGACGCCGGTATACATCACGTTGTGGATCATGCCGTGCGTGAACTGGCATCCATTCAGCTGCGCGCCACGCCATTCCATTCCGGAGTTCGCGGCACACTCCAGAAAGTGTACGCGATTGTATCGGGGGAAACGCTTCAGGTCTTCCATTGTGAAGACCAGCGGGCGATCCACCAGACCGTTGATCATCAGGCGGTAGGCGGCTGGGTCCACTTCGGCGATGCCGGCATGGTGACGCTCGAAACACAGCCCGTTCGGCGTGATGATGCCGTCCAGTTCATGCAGCGGTGTGAAGTTGACCGAGCTGACAGGATCCGCCGTCAGCCATGGCACGTCGCGGCGTATCACGTGCGCTTCGTGTTCCGAAGGCGTGCCATAGGGCCGGGCATCCACGCCGTCACCCAGATACTGCGCCCATTCCTGAACTTCCAGGATGGCCGGGTCGCCCTCTGCGCGTACGGTGCCTGCGACCGCAGCCGCTCCACCCGTCACGGCGCCCGCCAGAAATCCTCTTCTGCTGGTTTTCAGCGTTTTGGACATGCGGTCTCCCTCCACTGATTCGATATTCTTTGAATTCACTATATTGAATGTGTTACTAAAATCTACACATTCCCTACGTACAACCCACCTGTCGGACGTATTAAGTTCCCGTCACCTGCACCGACCGGTTCGGATCGATGGTCACACGGCCGCTGCGCCTGATGTATTTCTCCACGACAACACATATCGCAGGCCGCGCTGACGCTCGATTGACCGAGGGCCAGCCCGACACGATGGAGGTTTTCGGGGGAGAGATCTCCAAGGGCAAGAACTCTGGATCGATCATCCTCAGCGGTTCCGCCGACCTTGCCGAGGCTGTTGGAGTGTTAGAGATCGTCGGCAAGTCCGGCGACATCGAGCGCCGGGCACTGGCTGTCGTGTTCGCGAATGAGGTGGGCGACTTCGATCGGGAAGTTGTGGTT
>JBGCFK010000466.1:0-5072 GCA_045106875.1 Paracoccaceae bacterium
GGTGTCGACTATCCCGACATTCAGTATCACTTCCTGGCCATCGGGGTGGGCTATGACGGGAAGGCGGCGGCCGAGGGGCATGGGTATCAGGCGCATGTCGGGCCGATGCGCTCGCCCTCGCGGGGGCATGTCAGCCTGCGCTCCAGCGATCCGAAGGACCCGCCAAAGATCCTGTTCAACTATATGAGCGATCCAAAGGACTGGGCGGATTTCCGCCATTGCATTCGGGTGACGCGGGAGATCTTTGGCCAGGATGCGTTCGCCCCTTTCCGAGGCAAAGAGATCCAGCCTGGTGCGGATATCCAGACCGATGACGAACTGGATGGGTTCATTCGCGAACATGTCGAGAGCGCATACCACCCTTGCGGGACCTGCCGCATGGGGCGTGCTGACGATCCATTGGCCGTTGTCGATCCGGATTGTCGCGTGATCGGGGTCGAGGGGCTGAGGCTTGCCGACAGCTCGATTTTCCCGAGGATAACCAACGGGAACCTGAACGGGCCCAGCATCATGACTGGCGAAAAGGCTGCGGACCATATCCTTGGCCAAAGGCTTGCAAGGTCGAACCGGCAACCCTGGATCAACCCGCGCTGGGAGACGTCGGACAGGTAGCGGCGTTGGAAGAAGTCGCGGCTCGGCAGACTTGGCGTGCGGCTTTGCTGCCAGTACACTCGTCTCAAAATCGGGAGGATCAGATGGCGGAACTGCTGGCGACAGAAATCGAGGCCTATCATCGCGACGGCTATGTGATCCCTGAGTTCAGATTGCCAGAGGCCAAGGTCACCGCGTTGCAAAGAGCCCTCGACACTGCGATCGCCGCCAACCCGGGCGTGCGGCCAGAGCATCTGGTCTCGATCCATGTACAAGGGAAGAATGCCGAGGGGGTCGTTGGCTCCAATGCCTTTCTCGATCTTGCGCGGGATCCCGAGATCCTCGACCTGGTAGAGGCGGCTATTGGTCCCGACATCGTGCTTTGGGGATGCCATTTGTTTTGCAAGCCTGCGGGCGATGGGCTTGAGGTGCCTTGGCATCAGGACGGACATTACTGGCCGATCCGGCCTTTGGCGACCTGCACGGTATGGGTCGCGTTGGAGGCCTCGGATGCAGAGAATGGATGCCTGAAAGTGATCCCCGGATCGCATGATCCTGCGATTCTGAAGGATCATCTGCGTGAGGAGGGTGGTGCGCTGACCCAACGCCTTGGTGACGATGCCTTTGATGAGAACGATGCCGTGAATGTCGAGTTGGAGCCGGGTCAGATGAGCCTGCACGACGTCTACATGATCCATGGGAGCAATCAGAATACCAGTGCCCGGCGTCGGGCAGGACTGGCGATACGATACATGCCGGCGAGCTCGCTTTTTGATCGAGAGTTGTTCAAGCGCTCGGATTCGTCCGGGTTTACAGTGGATTTCTCGACACGGCCGCTGTGGTTGCTGCGTGGGACGGATCAGGCTGGGAATGATTTTCAGGTTGGCCACGCAAACTGAGCAAACGGCGTTCTCACTGGCGTGAGAACATTCGTTTTCTGGCGCCCGGAACGACCGCAATGCCTGGAATTGCTAACCCAGCCGGTAGGGGAGGGAGTCCCGACGGTTCGGGTTCAGTTTGAGGCGGCGCTCCACGGGGGGTACGCTGCGCTGGTGGCAATCCTCGCGCTCGCAGATGCGGCAGGAGACGCCAATGGGTTCGAACGGGGCTGCAAGGTCCATGTCATCCGCATAGACCAACTGCGCTGCATACGAGATCTCGCAGCCCAGTGCGATGGCATGGCGCGTGGGCTTTGACTGGAACTTGCGCGTGGACCGCGTGATATCCCGCGCGAGGCAAAGATAGCGGCTGCCATCTGGCGTTTCCGCCAGTTGCCGTAAAATTCGGCCTGGCTGTTCGAACGCCTGATGCACGTTCCAGAGAGGGCATGCTCCGCCGAAACGGGCGAATTGCAAGCGTGTCGCAGAGTGGCGTTTCGTTATCGTACCTGCCTGATCTACGCGGGCAAAAAAGAACGGGATGCCCTTGTTCTCGGGCCGTTGCAAGGTCGATAGCCGGTGGCCAATCTGCTCCAACGACACGCCGAACCGGTGGGCGAGTGCTTCGATGTCGTGGCGTAGTTCGCGCGCGGCCTCCGCGATAACCCGGTACGGGAGCAGCGCGGCACCTGCGAAATAGTTCGCCAACCCGATCTTGGCGATCTGCCTCGCCTCGCCCGTGTGGAACCGTGCGAAGTCCAACGTTGCCTCGAGGAGGTCGTCATAGTCGATGAGGGCAATCTGATGCGCGATCCGGAAGGCCTGGCTGCCGGGTTCTGCTTGGGCGGACAGCGCCAATCGCCGGGTGCCCGGATCGTAGGCGCGCTGGGCCTTGCCATCCAGCACTGTCTCGACACCGTGCTTGTCCGCGAGCCATTTCACCGCGCGGATCAGTCGATCCGGGCCGGTGAACCCTATGGTCTGCGAGAAGGTCTCGGCGGCCTTGTCGATGGCATCGAGGTAGTTGTCGCAATAGTGGAAGAAGTCCCGGACCTCCTCCCAGGGCCAAGGGGCGTTGGTTGGCCTGTCCAGCGCCTCGTCCATGCGGGCCAGCCGTTCCTGTCCCTGGCGGTAGGCGCGGTGCAACGCCAGGAAAGCATGCGCAAGGCGGGGCGCGGACCTCGCTACCAGTTGCCGTTCCGCCGTGCTGGGGGCAGTTTCTCGGAAAACCGGGTCGGCCAGAGCCTCGGTCAGGTCGGCGGCCAGCCGGTCGGCATCGTCCAGGGCGAACACCGCAATATCCACGTCGAACCGCTCGGCCAGCCGTCCCGCCACATCCCGGCTAAGGGGGCGATTGTTGCGTTCCATCTGGTTCATGTAGCTCAGGCTGATGCCCAGTTGGCGTGCGAAGTCGGTCTGCGTCAAACCCAGGCCCTGTCGGATCTCCGCCAGCCGCGCGCCTGCAAACACTTTCCCGGTCATATTCGCACCTTTGCAAAATACCTTTGCAAAATTACTAGCCTTCGCAGCGGCAATCCGCAATGAGCAGGCAAAACCGGGAGAGACGCCATGAAAGACATTCTCGAAGAACTTGAATCCCGCCGTGCCGAAGCACGCCTGGGCGGTGGTCAGCGCCGCATCGACGCGCAGCATGCAAAGGGCAAGCTCACCGCGCGCGAGCGGATCGACCTGTTGCTCGACGAGGGCTCCTTCGAGGAATACGACATGTTCGTCGCGCACCGCTGCGTCGATTTCGGCATGGAGACGCAGAAGTACCCGGGCGACGGTGTCGTCACAGGCTGGGGCACGATCAACGGGCGGCAGGTATATGTCTTCTCACAGGACTTTACCGTGCTGGGCGGCTCGCTGTCCGAGACCCATGCGCAGAAAATCTGCAAGGTCATGGACATGGCCATGAAGGTCGGCGCCCCCGTGATTGGCATCAATGACTCTGGCGGTGCACGCATTCAGGAAGGTGTGGCTTCGCTGGGCGGATACGCCGATGTCTTCCAGAAGAACATCCTGGCGTCTGGCGTTGTGCCGCAGATTTCGGTCATAATGGGACCGTGCGCGGGCGGTGCGGTCTACTCGCCCGCCATGACCGATTTCATCTTCATGGTCCGCGACTCCTCTTACATGTTCGTCACCGGTCCGGACGTGGTTAAGACAGTGACCAACGAAGTCGTCACGGCCGAGGAACTTGGTGGGGCCAGGACCCACACCTCAAAGTCCTCGGTTGCGGATGGGGCCTATGAGAACGATGTCGAGGCGCTGGCCGAGGTCCGCCGCCTGATCGACTTCCTGCCGTTATCCAATCGTGCCAAGTTGCCCGAACGCCCGTTCTTCGATGCGCATGACCGGGTCGAGACCTCGCTGGACACGCTCCTGCCCGAGAACCCGAACCAGCCCTATGACATGAAGGAGCTGATCGGGAAGCTGGCGGATGAAGGCGATTTCTTCGAAATTCAGGAAGCGTTCGCCAAGAACATCCTGACTGGCTTTATCCGGCTTGAGGGTCGGCCTGTAGGTGTTGTCGCGAACCAGCCCATGGTGCTGGCCGGGTGTCTGGACATTGACAGCTCCCGCAAGGCCGCGCGGTTCGTGCGCTTCTGCGATGCGTTCTCGATCCCGATCCTGACGCTGGTGGACGTGCCGGGCTTCCTGCCGGGAACGTCACAGGAATATGGCGGGGTCATCAAGCACGGCGCGAAGCTGTTGTTCGCCTATGGCGAGGCGACAGTGCCTAAGGTGACGGTGATTACGCGCAAGGCCTATGGCGGGGCCTATGACGTCATGGCGTCCAAGCACCTGCGCGGCGACGTAAACTATGCCTGGCCCAACGCCGAGATCGCGGTCATGGGCGCCAAGGGTGCCACCGAGATCATCCACAGGGCGGATCTGGGCGATGCAGAGGCGATTGCTGCGCACACAAAGGACTACGAGGACCGGTTCGCCAACCCGTTCGTGGCGGCGGAGCGCGGATTCATTGACGAGGTCATTATGCCCCGGAACACGCGGCGTCGGATCACACGTGCCTTTGCTGCGCTGAGGGGTAAGCAGTTGGAGAACCCCTGGAAGAAACATGACAATATTCCGTTGTGAGGATGCGATGAGATTCACTCTTTCGATCTTGGCACTGGCTCTTCTAATTGGGTGTGCACCTGAGCGCATTGCCGGAGAGATACCGCGCGACCAGCTTCTACCCATCGCTGACGCCAATCCGGAGCGCAATGTCACCTATGGGCTTATCAGTTTCGCGAATTCAGCTGGTATAATCAGTGATCATGCCCTTTGTCGCGACGATAAAAGTGGCGCCTATGCGTTCAAGACCCGGCAGAAAATGACGTGCACGAAACCTGATCGCGGGCTCTTGGTTGGTAGGGTCGGCTTTGGATCCGTGCAGCACAATGTGTATCAGGTGCGTGGTGACCTATATGTCCGGTTCATCCGGTTGTTTTCTGACGAAGCGATAGGATACGGCACGCCCGAGCCAGGCAACTACTTTATCGTGGGCAGAATGGATCCGTTGCGTGCGGCGCGACGTTCTCTTGGGCGTCGCACCCTGGCGGCTCAAGCGTTCCGTCACGACATAAAACGTATACG
>JBGCFK010000467.1:0-5990 GCA_045106875.1 Paracoccaceae bacterium
CCTCCGAGGTATTTTCGGCAAGATGAAGCAAGAAAGCCTCAGGATCCGAGGGCCGCGCGGGTTTGGGGCGTCCAACCCAGATACAAGGCATCCTCGGCATCCAGAACCGGGCGTTTCATCAGGGTTGGATGTGCGGACAAAAGTGTAACCGCACCGTCTGAGGTATCGGCCTGACTACGCTCATCTTCGGACAACGCCTTCCAAGTTGTCGAGCGCCGGTTCACCAGATCCGGTCCCAGCGCCTCAAACCACTTCGCGAGCTCGGCCGGGCTGACAGGTTCGGCACGCACATCGACGAAAGTCACTTTGTGTCCTGTGGCGGTCAGTTCCTTGAGCGCCTTGCGGCAGGTATCGCAGGCCTTGATCCCATACAGCTGCATCGGCTTCACCGCGCCAGCGCCGCTTGAAACTCGCGCCACTCGCCCGCTGACATGCCGGAGTCGGCTTGCGCGACGTCCTCGCCTGCCAGCATGCGTTTCAGGCAACTCATTGCGGGGCCCGAGAATTGCTGCGCTTCCAACCGGTAATCCTCGAACGCGCTGTAAGCTGCCGGGACCCAAGCTTTTACGAGATCACAGATCACATCGGCATAGACCCGGATTTCATATTGCGCATGCGCATCGGCCCGGAGGCGGAGGAAGTGGAAGAGGTTGTGCAGGTCCACTTTCCAATACCACTGCGTGTAGATGTTCGCGGGCAGGTTCATGCGGGCAAGCTCGCGCGCCAGCCCTTGCTGGCCATCGGTCGAGAGCATCTTTTCATAGTTGTCATAGGACCGGTGGCTGTCTGCTTTGAGGATTTCAAGCACCTCTGCAGCCTCAACGCCCTCCAGCACCGCGCCCCTGCCCTGGTTGTTCGAGGATGACTGCGCCGCAAGTTTATCGGGTGCGGGGATGTAGAATTCCCGGTCGAGAATCGAATAGCGCGCCGAATACTCATTCACGTTCGCAGTTCTGTGACGGATCCATTGGCGCGCCACAAACACAGGCAGTTTCACGTGCAGTTTGATCTCGCACATTTCGAACGGGGTCGAATGCCAATGGCGCATGAGATAACGGATCAAACCGCTGTCATCATTGATCTTTTTCGTTCCCTGACCGTACGACACCCGGGCTGCCTGCACAATCGCCGCATCATCGCCCATGTAGTCGACAACCCGGACAAAACCGTGATCCAGCACCGGGATGGCGGAATAGAGATGTTCCTCCAGCCCATCGGCAACCGCCCGCCGGGTGGGGCGGGTCTGGCCACGAAGGGCCTCAATTTCTTCCTGTTGTTCTGGCGTCAGGGACATATGATCCTCCGGGAGAGGGGCCGACTCGTGAGGCCACATGTTGTACAGTGAAAGGGAAGAAGCACAAGATGAAGATCCAATTTCTGCATACCATGGTTCGGGTCAAGGACATTGACGCATCAAAGAAGTTCTATTGCGACCTTTTGGGGCTGGTTGAGACCCGCAGGAAGGACCTTGAAGCTGCCAAAGCCACGCTGGTTTTCCTGTCGGAGCCGGGCGGCGGGCCGGGCAACGAGATCGAACTGACCCATAATTGGGATTCGGATGAAGACTATGATGGCGGGCGCAACTTCGGTCACCTCGCCTATTCGGTCGAGAACATCTACGACAAGTGCCAGCAGTTGATGGATGCAGGCGTGACCATCAATCGCCCGCCCCGCGATGGACGGATGGCTTTTGTGAAATCGCCCGATGGCATCTCGATAGAGATTCTCCAGATGGGTGAGAGCCTTGCACCTGCCGAACCGTGGGCTTCGATGGAGAACACCGGCACGTGGTAGGCAGGCCAAGATCACGCGGACTGACGAGATGAAATCGAAAGTTTTCGATTGTTTTCTATTCTACCGCGAGCTGGATTTACTGGAGATCCGGCTCGCGGAACTCGGGCCGCGGGTGGACCGGTTTGTCTTGGTCGAGGCGACCGTGGATTTCGCGGGCAATCCCAAACCGCTCTACTACCATGACAACAAAGACCGTTTTGCCGATTGGGAAGACCGGATCGAGCATGTCATCGTGGACACGGAGCCTGCCGCACCTGAGGTGCGCTGGGCCCGCCAACGATATCAGCGCGACCAATTCCTGCACGGGCTGAGCGATGCAGCGCCTGATGACATTGTGATGGTCTCGGATCTGGACGGGATACCAAGACCAGAGGCACTCAACCAGGCAGTAGGCCTTTTGACGACTGCGCCCGGCGCTATTGTCATGATGATGCACGCCCACCACTACCGGGTTGATTTACGCGGGAGGGAACGCGCGCTGGCGACAACGCGTATGGTACGTCGCCGACACTTTCAGGTGCCGCATCTGGTGCGACAGTTCAAGCGGGCCTATTGGAAGAGCGCGCCTGCCTGGGCGGATCAGATCCCATTTGGATATCATAGCCTGCGTGCGTCGGGCAGACCTCTGAGACGACATGTGATTCCCAATGCTGGCTGGCATCTCACGTCTGTTGGTGCTGCGGATTTTGCCACGGCGAAACTGACTGCTTTTGCCCCTGACGAGCGATTGCCCCCTGATGACATTGCAGCCTCGCCTGCCGCACGGATCGACAAGGGCGACCCCGTGGCATTGGCCGCATACGATTCGGTCGCATTGGTTGATCTACCCACTCCGCTGCGCGAAGATCCGCAAAAATACCGACACCTTTTTGCCTATCCACCCGACCCCGTTTCAGGAGCGCTCCATCTACATCTCGACTAGACTCATTGGCACATGCGCACTTGCCTTGATGCTGGCCTCGGGTACGGCCCAGGCAGGATGCAAGCTGGCGCTGGCTTTGGGGCTGGACATATCGTCCAGCGTGGATTCGGCCGAGTATCGCCAGCAGATTGACGGGCTGGCCAATGCCCTTGCCTCACCGACGATTGTCGATGCCATTCTGCGGCCGGAGGGCACGCATATCGCGGTCGCTGTGTATGAATGGTCAGGTTATCAGCAACAGGACGTGATGCTGGATTGGACGGTGCTGGACAGCGCGCCTGCCATCGCAAGTTTTGCCACGCGACTGACGCAGCATCAGCGGGTCTATTCGGAA
This sequence comes from Paracoccaceae bacterium, assembly GCA_045106875.1. Lineage (GTDB taxonomy): Bacteria > Pseudomonadota > Alphaproteobacteria > Rhodobacterales > Rhodobacteraceae > Thermohalobaculum. The sequence continues at coordinate 3,051 of JBGCFK010000467.1, forward strand.
TTTGCAACCGCACTCGGCAAAGGGGTGCAGTTCGGCGCCAAGCTGCTCACCCGTGCCCCTGTCTGCGCGCGGCGGACAATCGATATTTCAGGGGATGGGCAAAACAATGATGGTGTGGGCCCGGAGTATTTCGTGAGCACGGGCCAATTGGATGGCATAACAGTCAACGGATTGGTGATCCGCGGCGCTGTACCTGACCCTGTCGAATATTATCACGCATCCGTGCGGCATGGGGACGACGCATTTGTGATCGTGGCGAACGGATTCTCGGACTATCGTCGCGCCATGGAAGAAAAACTACTGCGCGAGATCGAAGCTCAACTTATAATTGGACAGCGATGAAGGGACTTTTTGCATTCTTTCTGGCGATCTCGCCCCCCGGCGCGGCACTTGCCTGTGCGCTGGAGTTGATCCTTGCGGTTGATGTCTCCGGATCCATCAATGTGGATGAATTCGCCTTGCAGACCGAAGGCACTGCAGCTGCGTTCGAGGACCCGCAAGTGGCCGAGGCAATCATAAATCAGAAAGGCGGCGTCTGGGCCACTTATACGCAATGGTCAGGGGCCTCGCGTCAACGACAGGTGACAGGCTGGCACCATCTGACGGATCCATCGTCGATGGCAGAGTTCGCGAACGCGATCCGGCGTGGCGGGCGCAATTGGCGCAATTACTCGACAGCCATAGGCGAGGCGTTGTTTCACGCGATGAGGGTCGGTGAATCTGCCCCTGACCGCTGCAAACGCAGAGTTATAGATGTCTCCGGCGACGGTGTCTCGAACGAGGGTCGGGCTCCACGAACGATGTCCACCACGCTGGCAGGGCTTGGTTACACCGTGAACGCGCTCGTGATCCGTGGCGACAGTCCTGATCCGGTAAAATACTACCGGGACAATGTGCTGGCTGGACCCGGCGCGTTCATGGAAATTGCCAAGGATTTCGAGGACTACCCCCGCGCCATTCGCAAGAAACTGCTGCGCGAGGTGGACAGTCAGGCCCTGTTGTCTGATGCAGGCATTGGGCAAACTCTCCAGTAACTCGAATGTTTCACGTGAAACATTCAATGAGAAGTTAATCCAACCCGCGGAAATCGCGGGCACAGACCGCGCCCTAGGGCCGGGAGACGGCGACTTCGTTGCCGAAGTGTTACTGAGCCCCTAAAATGTGGTTAATAAATGGTTACCCGAAAGGGCCGCTTCCGTGACCGGCGCCGTTCATCTTCTGCTCACACACTCACACATCGAACCGCGCTTCACGCCACGCCAGAGCCGCCCGCAGCCCGCCTTCACGCAACTTCTCCATGAACACTCGCTTGTCGTCCGAGCCTTCGGCCTCGATGTCCAGATCCTTGGCCAGCGCGTCCAGCAGGGCCGCGTCCATGCCCATGGTCCGCATCGAGGCATTGACCGCTTCCTTCGTGCGCCGGACCACCATTGGATCAATCACCGCCATCTGACGCGCCATTCGCAGCGCCGTTGGCATCAGATCATCCTCTGCGACGACCCGGTTGATCATGCCCAGTTCCAGCGCTTCGGCAGCGGTCAGATCGTCAATGCCAAGCAGAAAGATCTCCTTGGCCTTCTTGGGACCCACAAGCCAGGGCATCAGCATCACAACGATCCCGGCCCCGAAACGCAGTTCCGGCTCGCCAAAGCGAGCGCCCTCGGCCGCGATGGTGATATCACAGGCCATGGCCAACTCGCAGCCACCCGCCAAAGCAGGCCCACGCACAGCCGCAATGGTGGGTTTCGAGAGGTTCCAGAACCGCATCACGGCGTCAAAGTCGATTTGCAGCGCACGTCGCCACGCGTCTCGCCCGACTGGCGCCCCCCCAGCCTGGTTTTGCAGATCGAAGCCAGGCGTGAACGCCTTGCCCGCACCCGTCAGGACCAGCGCCCGCAGATTGTCATCGGCCTCGACCTCATCGCAGGCGGCAAGCATCTCTGTCAGCATGTCCTTGGACATGGCATTCAACCGCTCGGGCCGGTTCAGCGTCAGGACGGCCACCGGGCCATCTCGTTCCAGCAGGATCGTCTCGTAAGCCATTCGCATGCTCCGTTCTTCCAATTGAAAGGAAACGTCGCTATATATGAGCTGTCTCGCAAGGGACTATGGCGATAAACGCGCCCGTAATAAGCGGATCGGACCCGGGGGCGGTACCCGGCGGCTCCACCAACACTCCTTCATTTGGGGACGGAGGGGGCCGAAATAGGATCGACGGACGTCTAAAGGGGATTGCTTTCGCTCGGTGAGGTACCACCGTTATCGGTCCGAATTGTACAGTTGCAAATGACAACAGTGCTCCGAAGATGGCGATGGCTGCTTAAGCCATAAGATTCTTCGAAATCTAAGTCCTGGCGCTTAGCAGCGTCAGGCGGGGTTCGCAGGCACCTGGCAACAGAAGCCTGCACTTCTCCTGCATCAATCGCTTGCCTTCTCTGGCTGCTCGCCCTCGGGTACCCTTGCGTTCAGGGGAAGCCATGCCGAGCACACTAGACGGATATTTTGCAGACAATGCCTACCCGGCACAGCTGGGCGAGAGAATGACGCCTGGCTGGATTGCCGCAATGGCCACGCGCAATGGATGGGCCACCCCGGATCTGGCCAAGTCGTTCCACATGCTCGATATCGGATGCGGTGACGGGTTGGGGTTGGCACTGATGGCCGCAAGCCACCCGCATGCCGTTTTCGAGGGAATGGACGGTATGGAAGCGCATATCGACCGCGGCACTGTCTTTGCGCGCGATATTCCCAACATCCATCTCGCGAGGCAGCTCTTCTCGGAGGCGCTTGCGACCGGCGGCGCGCCTTGTGATTTCGTCACGGCGCACGGGATCCTCGCATGGGTCGCGCCCCGGATCCGGGCCGAAGCCATGGATCTGGCCGCTACACGTCTCGCACCCGGCGGGATCTGCGCGGTCAGCTACAACGCGATGCCCGGCT
>JBGCFK010000468.1:0-2572 GCA_045106875.1 Paracoccaceae bacterium
CCCAGCATATCGCCATGATCCGCCGTGACGATGACCACGGTGTTGTCAAGCTGATCTGATTCCTCCAACGCCTGTATGACTGCGCCAACCTTCGAGTCGAAATACGAAGTGTTCGCGAAGTAGGCGTGGCGTGCATTGCGGACCTCTGCGTCGCTTATGTCGGTCACACCGGCTTCGATGCCTTTCATCAGCCTCTTGCTGTGCGGATCCTCGGCAGGCGTCGGATCTGGCATATCCACTGCATCGTGATCGTAGAGATCCCACCACTCGGGCCGCGCCACATAAGGATCATGAGGGTGGATGAAGCTGACAACCATGCAGAAGGGCTGGATCTTCTGCATCGCGTATTCGAAGATCTTGCGGCGGGCGAGGAACGCTGTCTCCTCGTCATATTCGATCTGGAACGTTGTTGCCGCGCGTCCTGCCGTCTTCACCGCATCCATGTTGTGGTAAAAATGATCAATCCGTTCGTCAGGCAGTTCCCAATCAGGTGTCCAGGCGTGGTCCGCAGGGTAGATGTCAGTCGTCAGCCGTTCCTCAAACCCGTGCAGTTGATCTGGGCCTACGAAATGCATCTTGCCGGACAGGCAGGTGCGATACCCGGCACGCCGCAAATAGTGCGCAAAAGTGGGAACTGTCGCCGGAAATTCCGAGGCATTGTCATAGGCCGCAATCCGCGTAACCAGCTGTCCGGACATGAACGAAAACCTCGAGGGCGCACATAGGGGAGCATTGCAATACGCAGCGTCAAACCGCGTGCCCCGAGCTGCCAGAGCTTCCATGTGCGGTGTCTTGACCAGCGGATGCCCATAGGCGCCGGTGAATTGTGGCGCCAACTGGTCCGCCATGATCAGTGCGATGTTGGGCCTTGTCATCTGGTGTCTCCTTGAAACGTTAAGCTGAACGGTTCAAAGGGGCAACGGTGGGGGCTGAAAGTGCATCGGTTTTGCGCGGCGCAGCGCGATAGACTGAAACTGCATCATGCGGTGAATCCTCTCATAAACAGCGTGCAGCCGTTCCTTTATCGTGACAAGCAGAAACACGACACTTGCCGAGGTTGGGGCCCTCGCCTAAAGCCGCGGGAAAGGCATGCAGCCCGTCCTGGAGGAACAAATTGGAATATTTGAAGCGCGCCGCAGTGACGGCAGAAGCCGAGGATCGCCGTGTCCGTGGGATCGTCGAGGATATGTTGTCTCAGATCCGCTCTGGCCGTGACGACCGTGCGCAGGCCTATGCAAAGGATCTGGACAAGTGGGAAGGTCCTGTCGTGCTGTCCGCTGAGAAGAAAGCGGCGCTGATCGCCCAGGTTTCGGACCGCGCCAAGGAGGATATCGCCTTTGCCCACAAGCAGGTGAAGCGGTTCGCCGAGGCACAGCGCGCCTCCATCCAGGATTTCGACATCGAGACCGAGCCAGGCGTGCGACTTGGACAAAAGCTGGTGCCCGTGAACTGTGCTGGGTGCTACGTGCCGGGTGGGCGATATGCGCATGTTGCTTCTGCAATCATGTCCTGTGCAACGGCGCGCGTTGCAGGCGTGCCGACCGTCGTTGCCGCTTCTCCGCCGCGTGGCGATTCAATCGCGCCCGAAGTTGCTTATGCGATGGATCTGGCAGGTGCCGATGTGATCCTGGAGATGGGCGGCGTGCAGGCCATCGCCGCCATGGCCTTTGGCCTGTTCGGAGCTCCGCCCGCCGATATTCTGGCAGGCCCGGGCAATGCATTCGTTGCCGAGGCCAAACGGCAGCTGTTTGGTGAGGTCGGTATCGATCTTTTCGCTGGCCCGACCGAAAGCGCCATCATCGCGGATGAAACTGCCGACCCCATGACCGTTGCAGTCGATCTGGCCAGTCAGGCCGAGCATGGCACGAACTCCCCGGTCTGGCTGTTCACCACGTCCCGCGAGGTTGGCGAGACCGTCGCCCGCATTCTGCCTATGATTGCGAAAGACATGCCCTCGGGCGAGGTCGTTCAGGCAGCCTGGGAGAACCACGGCGAAATCGTGCTGTGTGCGGATCGTGACGAGATGCGGCGCGTGTCGGATGACTATGCGTCGGAGCACCTTCAAGTCATCGCCGAGGACCTGCCGTGGTGGCGGGAGAACCTCGTCAACTATGGTTCGCTGTTTCTGGGCGAAGGCGCCACGGTCAGCCATGGCGACAAGTGCTCGGGCACCAACCACATCCTGCCAACAAAAAAGGCCGCGCGGTACACGGGCGGGCTGAACGGTCACAAGTTCCTGAAAATTCTCACATGGCAGGAGATTTCGGAGGAGGCGAACCTTCCTTTCTCAGGTGCCGGATCGCGTATCTCACGGTTGGAGGGGATGGACGGCCACGCCCGGTCCTGCGACTGGCGTCTTCGAAAATATCACCCAGGCCAGAACTGGGATTTCGACGTGGCGGATCAGACGCGCTACGATTGATCAAACTCAAGCATTGGTGCCTACACAGAAGACGGCCACGCCCGATACCAGGCGGGGCCTGTGTAATGTCAGGCTCCGTCAGCCTGAGTAGTACGTGCCAGCCTAAAGAGCGATGCCCGCCGCGAAGTAGACCCTGAACAGGCAAGTAAG
>JBGCFK010000469.1:0-14087 GCA_045106875.1 Paracoccaceae bacterium
GGCTGATGGACCCGCGCGCCGCCGCCGAAGTTGCAGATGCCAACAGGGACGTCATCGTCGGCATCAAGATCCGCCTTGGACGCCACGCCTCGGGCCAGCAGGGCATGAGCCCGTTCACATATGCACTGCAAGTCGCCGAAGAGACGGGCATGCCGATGATGGTGCATATCGACGAGCCACCGCCCTCCTATGAAGAGGTGCTTGATGCCATGCGGCCGGGCGATGTGTTGACACACTGTTTCCGGCCCTTCCCAAATTCCCCGGCAACTGCGCAGGGAACTGTAAAGCAAGCGGTGCGCGACGCACGCGCGCGAGGCGTTTTGTTTGATGTGGGGCATGGCAAAGGTTCGTTCAGCTTCAAGACCGCACGTGCGATGCTTGCGAACGGGTTCCTGCCGGACACAATCAGCTCGGACGTGCACGAGCTGTGTATTCGTGGCCCCGCCTATGACCAGGTCACGACGCTGTCGAAGTTCCTATGCATGGGAATTGACCTGCCCACAGTGATCAAGCTTTCGACCGAGAATGCAGGAATGGCCCTGCAACGCCCGGAACTTGGCACGCTGAAACCCGGCTCTCCGGGGGATGCAACCGTGCTTGAGATCGCCGAAGGCACGTTCTCGTATGAAGACGTGCTTGGCGAGACCATGGAAGGCAGCCAGCGCATTTTCGCCCGCGCCAGCGTTGTCGGCGGCACGTGGTGGCACCCGGCTTGACCGGATGCAGCCTCAGCCCTTCAGGTGCCCAGCCGGGCAATCCTTACCCTGCATCTGCGCCACTGGTGAATGGGCCTCGACCATCATGTCACCACTAACCAGAACCGCTGCAGTCGCGATCACGGCGTAGATGGCTACTCCGATCATTTTTGCTCTGAGTCTCATAAGTCCCTCCTGTTTCGTGGTCGATGCTATCGTGGGCTTATGTGCCCGACCATATGACCTCTCCAACGTGTGAGGATCCGTGTGTCCGGCGGCAAAAATGTTTCAATTGTGGCCGAAGCTGCGCTGTCGGTATCAGAGGTCGGGGCGGATCGTTGCCAATTTAAACCCGAAACCGATAAACACCGTGCCGGTCACGCCCTTGAGCCATCGCTGGAAGCTCCCACTGCTGGCAAGCGCTGCAAAGCGTGCCAACAACAGCACCATCGCACCGAACCACGCCGCGTTGAACAGCGAATGCAGGAAAACAAGTAGAAAGGACGCCCAGATCGAAGTATCACCCACAGTTATGAACTGAGGGAATGCTGCGAGATAAAACATCGAGACCTTCGGGTTCAGCGCATTTGTCAGAAATCCCTCAGCATAAGCGCGCAGGAGCGTGCGCCGACGTTTTGCTGGCTCAACTTCTGTCCCGTCCTCGATACCGCGCCATGCCGAGACCAATGCCATCACCCCAATCCAGCAGAGATAGCCAGCACCAAGATATTTCACCATTGCGAACAGGATCGCAGATTGCACCAGCAGGACCGAGATCCCGAGGATCGCCAAGGCACCATGCAAATAGAAGGCACTCACGAAACCAGCAATGTTGGCAAAGCCAGCTGCGCGGCCAGAGGTCGGCACGGTCTTGGCCACCAGAACCCCGTTCGGGCCAGGTGAGATGACCAGCAATGTTGCAACGAGGGTGAAGGCAGCGATTTCGGACCATTCCATTTGAGGCTCTCCGGGTATGCGACCCGGCCATCGGTATGGAAGGATCCGGCGCTCCGCAACACTGGTCGGCTCTTGGCTATCTGCGAAACTCCTGCTCCAGAACACGCGTTCCCCAGGCCTCGCCCGCTTCCTCGACGGCAAGTTTCAACCCATGCATCTCATAGAGATGCCGCGCGGCATCAAGCCCAGCAAACGTTGTCAGCCAGACACGTCCCTTTGCATATGCATCAGCATGTTTGATGGCCCGGGTCATGAACTCCCCACCAAGCCCGTTGCCACGGCTGCGGTCGGCTGCGATGAACCATCGTAGATGTGCCCCGCGTACGCCTGATGCAGGATCGTTGAGGTCGAGGACAAGGGACGCCGCCACGCCGTCTTGATCCATGGCCACGAGGACAAGATCCGTGTCGGTCCGTCGTCCCGCAAAGTCCGACAGCTCACGCGCAACCTTGGCTTCGAAGATGGTGCCAAAGCCCCAATGCTGAGCATAGTGCAGGCCGTGCAGCGCCACGATCCCGCCCAAAGCACCGGGAACGAAACATTCATGTATCTTCATCGGAGCCTCTCTGGCGAGTTGGGTATGAGAGAGGACCTAGCATGCCGTGACACCGGGCAAAACAGACGCCAATTCTCCTTGCAGAACCGGACACACACTGCTATGCGCGCGGCTTCTCCGGGATCTATGGGATCGCGACGCCTCTCGTATGCGGGTCCGGAGTTTTACACCCGCGTTTTGAAGCTCGCCTGTGAAAATGAGGTCAGCATGGCTCTTTACGAGCATGTTATAATTGCGCGTCAGGACTTGTCCAACGCGCAGGCCGAGGGCTTGATAGAGCATTTCGGACAGGTACTTGCAGACAATGGCGGATCTGTCGTTGGCACCGAATATTGGGGCCTTCGCACGATGGCGTACAAGATCAACAAGAACCGCAAGGGTCACTACGGGTTCATGAAATCCGACAGTCCCTCTGCCGCTGTGCAGGAAATGGAGCGTCTGATGCGCATCCATGATGACATCATGCGGATTATGACCGTGAAGGTCGAAGCGCATGAAGAAGGTCCCTCGGCTGTCGTTCTGGCGAAGAACAGCCGCGATGACCGCCGTGGTGGTCGCGACGATCGTGGCCCACGCCGCGATCGTGATGACCGTCCACCACGCCGCGACCGCGATGATCGCCCGCCACGTACCGACCGTGACGACCGTCCCCCCCGCCGAGAGGAGGCCTGATCCATGGCTGGCAAACCGTTTTTCCGCCGCCGCAAGTCCTGCCCGTTCTCGGGCCAGGGTGCACCGACGATCGACTATAAGGATGTGAAGTTGCTGCAGCGCTTCGTGTCCGAACGCGGCAAGATCGTACCGAGCCGTATCACCGCGGTGTCGTCAAAGAAACAGCGTGAACTGGCCCGTGCAATCAAACGCGCCCGGTTCCTCGCGCTACTGCCCTACGCAGTGCACTAAGGGAGGCACAGATGGAAGTTGTTCTCCTCGAAAGAGTCGAAAAGCTCGGCCAGATGGGCGACGTGGTCAACGTCAAGGACGGCTACGCACGCAATTTTCTGCTGCCGCAGGAAAAGGCGCTGCGCGTCACCAAAGCCAATATGGCGCGCTTCGAAGCCCAGCGTGCCCAGTTGGAGGCGCGGAACCTGGAAGCCAAGGGCGAGGCCGAACGTGTGGCCTCGGATCTTGATGGCCAGCAGTTCGTGATCATCCGCCAGGCATCCGAAGCAGGCTCGCTGTATGGATCCGTGACAGCCCGTGATGCGGCCGACGTCGCCACCGAAGGTGGATTCACCGTCGCCAAGCGTCAGGTTGTGCTGGAAAGGCCTGTCAAAGAACTGGGTCTGCACGCGATGCGGGTGATTCTGCACCCGGAAGTCACAGCAACGATCACGATCAACGTGGCGCGGTCCGAAGAAGAAGCCACGCTTCAGGCTTCTGGCAAATCGATCCAGGATCTGCGGGCCGAGGCGGATGCCGAAGCTGAATTCGACATCGCAGAGCTGTTCGATGACATGGGCTCTGCTGCAAATGACGATGATGACGGTCCCTCCGGTGCTGCAACCGAAGACGGGCCAGCTCCGGTTGTCACCGAAGACGATAGCGACGACCCGCGCAACTGATTACCATGAGGGGGCGTTCGCGCCCCTTCACCCCATTCGAGGGCTCACGGATGGCCCACAGCAAATTCCGGCTGATGGGCAACGTATATACCGGAGCCCAGGATGACGACCCAATCAGACATCGAAGAGACAATGGGCAAGCGCACGGCGCGTCATTTACGTGACCTCCTCACGCTTGCCTGGCCCGTCATGCTGTCGCGCGCCGGTATTCTTATCATGGCATTTGCCGACATCGCCATGCTGGGCCGCTTTGGCGAAGGCGCCGTCGGGATCTCAAACCTCGCCCTTGCGGTCTTTGTGCCGGTCATGGTTCTCTGCATCGGCTTTGCGTCCGGGCTAGTGCCTGTAATCTCACAGGCCTACGGTGCTGGACAATGGGAGGAATGCGGGCGTGCATGGCGACGCGGCGTATCCTGGAGTATATTTGTCTCGCTCCTTGCCATCATCGTGGTCCTGCACACCGAAGGTGTACTCTTGCTGCCTGTGTTCGAGCTTTCCGCCGCACAGGCCGCAGGTGGCGCAGCCGTAGGGTTGGCGCTGGCGCCCGGACTGGTCGCCCAGGTTCTGTTCGCCACATGCGCCTTTTATCTCGAAGCGACGCGCAGACCGTTCATAGGGCTCTATGCCATGATACTTGCCAACCTTGTGAACCTGGCGCTGAATTGGGTCATGATTTTCGGGAACCTCGGCTGGCCTGAACAGGGCGCTGTGGGGGCGGCGATAGCCTCGACGATCGCCCGGCTCGCAGCTATGGCCTTCATGTTCTGGATCATCTTCGGCCAACGCGATCCACACGCGGCAGGCGTCCGCGGCCCGTGGGAGACGGCGTGGGGTCCCGGCGGATGGCGCGCGGGCACTGCCATGCGCAAGCTTGGTTTCTCCGCGGGCATATCCAACGGGTTCGAGACGATAGGTTTCGCAGCAATGATGTTGATGGCAGGCGGGTTGGGCACCATGGCTCTGGACGCCTATTCGATCTCACACAATCTTGTTTCGACACTCTTCATGGTCGGACTTGGCCTGGCGGTCGCAACGGGCGTCCGGGTGGGCCAGGCAACTGGCGCGGGCGATCCGCGTGAGGCTGCGTATGCGGGTTGGACGGGGCTACTCACCGCCTTTTTGATCATGGGCGCGTTGGGTATGCTGGTATACTCTTTCCCAATGACCATAGCTCATGTCTACACCGACGATCCCAATCTGGCTGCCCGGGTAGCGAGCCTTCTACTGTTCTCGGCCTTTGTCTTCATGCCGGACAGCTTGCAGGTGGTCATGGGGCAGGCCGTGCGCGGCTTGGGTGACGCGTGGGTGCCCGTCGCCGCATATATTGCAAGCTTCTTGGTCCTTATGATCCCTCTTGGTTGGTATCTGACGGAACGAGCCGGCTGGGACGAACGCGGGCTGGCGCTTGCAATCACCATATCATGCATCCTGGCGACCGTGTTGCTCTGCTGGCGCTTCCGCGTACTGACAAAGCTGAAAGCATGAGTACGCCCAAGGTTAAAAGTCACTTCGCGCGCCGGGATCTGTGGATGACCCGGGCCGGCGAGTGGGTCCTCTACGCATTGGCGTGGAGCCTGCGTCGGCTGACGCAGCCCTTCGGATTGTGGACGGTTTCCGCGATGCTGGCGCCTGTCGGGGCCACGGCCATGATGCTGATTCCTTCGGTACGGCGGCGGGCATTAGAGAACCTAGCCTTCGTCTGGCCTGAGAAGTCCCACGAGGAGCGCCGTGCGATCGCATGGGAAGCCGCGGGTCAGTTCACACGGCTCTGCGCCGAGTATGCAGGTCTCGACAAGCTGGTGCACGGCGCCGAAATCCGGGCACAAGGCCTTGATCATCTTGCGGCATGCAAGGCATCGGGACGAGGCATGATCCTTGTCTCGGCTCATTACGGCAACTGGGAAGCTGCACGAGTCGCCGCAAAGCGCGCCGGCTGCGAGATCGGCATCATCTACCGGGCCTTCAACAATCGTTATCTGGACAGATACACGATGGATCTGATCCCTGTTGCCGGAAACCCGGTGCTACAAAAAGGGCGTCAGGGCATGCGACAGCTGGTGGGCCATGTGACAGGTGGCGGCGCCGTGTTGATATTGGTGGACCAAAGAAACTCGGGCGCGCCCTGGATGGATTTTCTTGGCAAGCCCGCCGAGACCGTTACCGCGGCAGCAGACCTTGCCCAAAGGACCGGGGCTGCACTGATTCCAACACGCGCTGTACGCAATGTGTCCGAGCGCCGTTTCGAGGTCTCCTTCGAGCCACCCGTGACCGCTGAGACGCCAAAGAAAATGATGCGACAGGTGAACGACCGCATCTCGTCTTGGATCGAAGAACATCCTGGCCAGTGGTTCTGGTTCCACCGGCGCTGGCGTAGCACGCTGCGCTCTCGACCAAAGGAAGAGTGAGACGGCAACAAGCGGCCATGCCGGTCACGCGGCACAGCGCTGACGCGCTGGCCTCGCGAGCGCTCGGATGGCCGCAGTACCCAGTGTCAAAACGAAGCGCTCCAAGCCAGTGTTGCAGGGACCTGTCGGCCACGTCGCACGAGCCTTGGCGGAACCACGCACCTGCCCTATACAACGCACCGAACGAGACCGGGACACAACATGAACGACACCCCCCGCTTCGCTGTCGTCGCGCCAATGCTGAACGAGGCTGAGAACGTAGCACAGATGGCAGAGGAGATCGCCAACGCATGCGAATCCCTTGCTCCGTTCGAGGTGATCTTCGTCAACGATGGCTCCACGGATGCGACAGCCGAACGGATTGCCGACCTCCGTGTCCGCTTCCCATGGTTGCGCGAAGTACGCCACGCAAAGCCCTGTGGACAGTCGGCGGCAGTCAGGTCAGGCGTCCTCGCAGCCCATGCATCCATCATTTGCACCATCGACGGAGATGGCCAGAACCCTCCCTCGGAGATCCCCAAACTGGTCACGCCACTACTGGAGCGCAGGGCGGATCTTGGTCTGGTGGCAGGACAGCGCGTTGCCCGACAAGACACGGCTTCCAAGAAGCTGGCCTCGAAGCTTGCCAACCGGTTGCGCGCCAGCATCCTTAAGGACGACACGCGGGACACTGGCTGCGGCCTCAAGGCCTTTCCACGTGATCTGTTCCTAGCGCTGCCATTCTTCGATCATATCCACCGCGATCTGCCCGCATTGATCAAACGCCAGCGGTATGAGATCGAACTGGTCGACGTCTCGCATCGTGCCCGCGAAGCCGGCAGTTCAAAATACACCAACTTCGGGAGGGCACTGGTCGGTATCCAGGACCTGCTTGGTGTGCGCTGGTTGATCTCGCGGCGTAAACTCCCCACCGTAACACACAGAGACGAGTGATGGAGGATGCACCGCACTGGCTGATGCAGGCTCTGCTGGTAGACAGCTGGTGGGGCGTCTGGCTGGCAATCTTCGGCCTGGCAGCGCAATCCATTTTCATGAGCCGTATGCTTGTCCAATGGATCGCCACGGAACGGGCCAAGCGATCGGTCATGCCGGTTGCGTTCTGGTGGCTGTCCGTTGTCGGCGCGGTCATGTTGCTGGTCTATGGCGTGCTCCGCGAGGATATCGTGATCATCGCGGCCCAGCTTTTCGGGTTCATCGTCTATGCCCGCAACCTTTGGTTCATCCATGCAGTAAACCCCGAGAACGAGCGCAGGAGCTGAGAAAAAAAACTGCCAAGGAAACCTGCAGCCATGGCGAGTGCTGAGATGAGGGTCTGTCACGGCCGCGTTCTGCACAATTAGGTTTGACGCGGAAACTGGCACCGAAAGTCGCCATGATTGCAACGCGTCATTCATTCTGCAGCAGGCAACCGCCATTGGTGAGGCTTGAGCGTTCTTTCAAAGTAAAACCGCGCGAATCGTATCCTGACACTCTCCCCTCGTTGAGAGATCGACACTGCCTTCAAACACGCGGACAGTTGGGTCATCACCCTGTCCGGCGCGTTGAACCGGTCATCGGGCCAGCGTGTGCCGTTCATGGCGATGAACTCAACGGAAGAAGCTTTGGACGAATACGCCGTCAGCCAGATGTGACCCCGCTGTCTTGTGCGTTCCTGACGGCCGTCATTCGTCGCCTGAAACGGACAACACGCCACACGCTCAAGACACCGTTCTGCAGATTCAATCGTCGCCACATGGCGGCTTAAGCTGGACGCCTGCCACCGAATCTAGTATCTCCCACATCCCGTGGAACCAAATAGCCGGTGCCCATTGGCATCCATAACACCACGGGAGCAGTCAGGTCATGGCACGGTACATCTTTATCACCGGGGGCGTCGTGTCGAGCCTCGGCAAGGGGCTTGCGTCAGCGGCGCTGGGCGCACTCTTGCAGGCGCGCGGCTACACGGTGCGGCTGCGCAAGCTGGACCCCTATCTCAACGTCGATCCCGGCACCATGAGCCCGTTCGAGCACGGCGAAGTGTTCGTCACCGATGACGGGGCAGAGACGGATCTGGATCTTGGTCACTACGAACGTTTCACTGGCGTTGCAGCACGAAATACAGACTCTGTCAGTTCGGGCAGAATCTACTCCAATGTGCTCGAACGCGAACGCCGTGGCGACTACCTTGGCAAAACCATACAGGTGATCCCTCATGTCACCAACGAGATCAAAGACTTCCTGCGCGTAGGCGAGGACGAAGTCGACTTCATGCTTTGCGAGATCGGCGGCACCGTCGGCGATATCGAGGGCCTGCCTTTCTTCGAAGCCATCCGCCAGTTCATTCAGGAGCGCCCCCGCGGCGAGTGCATTCTGGTGCATCTGACGCTGTTGCCATTCGTCAAAGCCTCGGGCGAGCTAAAAACCAAACCGACCCAGCACTCCGTCAAGGAACTGCGCTCGATCGGGCTTCAGCCGGATGTTCTGCTGTGCCGGGCCGAGCATGAATTGCCCGAGAAGGAACGCGACAAGATTGCGCTCTTCTGCAATGTGCGCCCCGAGGCTGTCATCCCCGCCATGGATCTGAAGTCGATTTACGAAGCGCCATTGGCATATCACGCAGTCGGGTTGGATCAGGCGGTGCTGGATGCTTTCCAGATCACTCCTGCCCCCAAGCCCGATCTGCGCGAATGGCAGGATGTAGCAGATCGCGTTTACAATCCTGACGGCAAGGTCCGAATTGCCATCGTCGGCAAGTACACGCAGTTGGAAGACGCGTATAAATCCATCGCCGAGGCGCTGACCCATGGTGGGATCCACAACCGCGTCCGGGTTGAGGCTGAATGGCTTGACGCTGAGATCTTCGAGCGTGAAGACCCTGCCCCGCATCTGGAAGGCTTTCATGGCATCATTGTTCCCGGCGGCTTTGGGGAACGTGGTACCGAGGGCAAGATCCTCGCGGCCAAGTTCGCACGCGAGCGCAAGGTACCATATCTGGGGATCTGTCTCGGCATGCAGATGGCGGTGATCGAAAGTGCCCGGCACCTCGCTGATATCTCCGACGCGGGATCGGAAGAGTTCGACCATGAGGCCGGCGAGAAGCGTTTCACGCCCATTGTCTATCACCTGAAGGAATGGGTCGAAGGCAATCGCACAATCAAGCGCGATGTCTCGGACGACAAGGGCGGCACGATGCGGCTTGGCGCCTACAACGCCGCGCTGACCGAAGGCAGTCAGGTCGCCAAAATTTATGACTCGACCGCAATCTCGGAGCGCCATCGCCATCGCTATGAGGTTGACGTCAAATACCGGGATCAACTGGAATCTGCGGGCCTTAGGTTCTCTGGTATGTCGCCCGACGGCAATCTGCCGGAAATCGTGGAGATTCCAGATCACCCATGGTTTATCGGCGTGCAATTCCACCCGGAGTTGAAATCAAAGCCACGCGATCCCCATCCCCTGTTCCGGGACCTTGTTCGAGCAGCGGTTGCTCAAAGCCGGCTTGTCTGACCAGAAAGCGTCACCCAGGTCGGTTTCGTGCATTTCAGCGACGTTTTCTTTTCCAAACTCGTGCCCCCGCAACAATTTCGGCAAGTTAGCGGTTGATCCCCCTTCCACCGTCTGTCCATTATCACATGGATGAACAGGGGAGATTAGATTCGGGTGGGGCCAACAACTCATAAATATCCCGCCCCGCTGTGCAGGACCAACCTCGCGCGGCACGGTCAAACGAGGCCGAAGAGACAGAAGTATCACTCAGAGAGGAGCAACCTATGACCTTCAAGAGTCCTGACGGACCCACTTTTCGCGAGCTTTCTACACACGATCAGGATGTCGCCAAGGCGATGTTGAATTCAGGTGCCACACGGCGCGAAGTTATGGGATGGCTGATGGCCTCGGGTGCTACCGTCGCAATGGCGGGCGCAATCGTGACCGGCGCATCCGATGCAGTTGCTGCGACACCCAAGAAAGGTGGCAGCCTGCGCTTTGCATGGGATCTGCACGGTCCATCCGACACCATGGACCCGATCCTGTTCACGTCGTCGATCGACTATGCGCGCGGCCGGATCAACTACAACAACCTCTGCCGCCTTCAGGAAGACCTGACAGCTGGCCCCGAACTGGCGGAAAGCTTTGAAGCCAATGACGACGCCACCGAGTGGGTGTTCAAACTGCGCAAGGGCGTCGAGTTCCATGATGGCTCGAAGTTCACAGCAGACGATGTTCTCTATTCCATGAATCGGCATATCGGCGACGAATCGGCGTCCAAGGCAAAGGTTCTGGTCGGCGACGTGACCGAGTGGGTCAAGGACGACGACTTCACCGTCCGCGCCAAGCTGAGCGCGCCAAACGCCGAACTGCCAGTCATCCTGGGCACATTCCACTTCAAGATCGTCAAGAACGGTCAGGAAGACTTCTCGAACCCACCGGGCACAGGTCCCTTCAAGACGACCGAATTCAGCCCAGGCGTGCGCTCGACCCATGTGCGCAACGACAACTACTGGAACGACGAGGGAGGTCCTTACATCGACGAGCTGGAAGTGTTCGGCATCACCGACTCGGTGGCCCGCGTGAACGCGCTGATCTCCGGCGATGTCGACATGATGGGCAACCTTGATCCCAAGGCCATCGGCCAGGTCGAAGCCTCGGACAATGCTGAAGTCTTCGCCGTACCATCGGGTGCCTACATGGACATCGTGATCCGTCAGGATGCCGGCCCAGGCAAAAGCCCCGAGTTCATCCAGGCCATGAAGCACCTGCAGCGCCGCGACCGCGTGCTGAAGGTGATTCAGAAGGGCGTCGGCGATCTGGGCAATGACAATCCAATCGGTCCTGCATACGGCGCGTCCTTCTGTAAGGAAGTGACCTCGGCCGAGTACGATCCTGACAAGGCCAAGGCCCTGTTCGCAAAGTCCGGCATCACCGAAGCGGAACTCAAAGTCGCCGAAGTTGGCCCAGGCCTGACGGACATCTGCCTGATGCTGCAGCGCGAATGCTCGAAGGTTGGCTTCAACCTGAACGTCAAGAAGGTGCCAAACGATGGCTACTGGGGGGCGATCTGGAACAAGGATCCGTTCCACGTCTCGTCATGGAACATGCGCCCGTCGGCCAATATCATGATGACGCTGGCCTACAAGTCGGATGCGCCTTGGAACGAGAGCGCATGGAAGGACGAGAGCTTCGACAAGATCCTGCTCGAAGCGCGCGGTGAGCTGGACCCTGCCAAGCGTTACGAGATGAACTGTGCGCTACAGCAGAAGATCTCGGATGGTGCCGGTACCCTGATCGCCACGCACCGTGCGTACATCGACGGCAAGGCGAAGAACGTCAAAGGCTTCCCGAAGGTTCCAATCGCCGCTTTCGGCGGCATGGAATGGCCAGAGTACGTCTGGAAGGACGACGCCTAAGCGACAAGACACGGGCCCGGGGATCACTCCGGGCCCGATTTTTATGCACCTGCCGAACACAAGGCAGGGCAAATGACATTCAACAGGAAGGGGTTACCGGCCCATGTGGCAGATGGTACTTCGAAGAATTGGTATCGGAGTGGTGCTGATCTGGGTGGTGTCAGTGCTGATCTTCGCGCTGACGCAGGTTCTGCCCGGCGATGCGGCGCAGATTCGGTTGGGTCAGGACCAAACCCCGGAAAGCCTTGCAGCGCTGCGCGCACAGCTTGGCCTGGATAAACCCTGGTACGTTCAGTATTTCGGCTGGATCGGAAATCTGCTGACCGGTAGTCTCGGAACCTCGGCGGCAGGTGGCGCAAGCATCGAAAGTCTGATCGCGGCACGCATCGGCAACACGGTCTTCATGACCGGGATCGTCACGGCCATCGCAGTGCCGCTTTCCGTGGTTCTGGGCCTGTTGGCCGCCATGTACCCCGGCCAAGCCCTGGACCGCGTCATCACGACGGGGACGCTGGGCCTGATCGCGGTGCCAGACTTCTTCGTGGCGATTTTCCTGATCCTGTTCCTTGCGGTCCAACTGGGCTGGGTGCCTGCGGTCTCGTACCTTTCAGGCTCAGAAGGCTTCTGGAAATCGCTCTACGTCCTCGCACTGCCCATAGGCACGCTGGTGATCGTGGTCTCGGCCCAGATGATCCGCATGACGCGCGCAGGTATTCTGAACGTCATGGGATCGCCCTATATCGAGATGGCCATCCTCAAGGGCGTGCCGCGCCGACGCATCATCCTGCGACACGCACTGCTGAACGCCATCGGCCCCATCGTAAATGTGATCGCGCTGAACCTGGCCTATCTGGTCTCCGGCGTCGTGGTGATCGAGACGATCTTCTCCTATCCCGGCCTTGCCAAGCTGATGGTGGACGGGGTCCAGACCCGTGACATTCCGCTTGTTCAGGCCTGCGGCATGATCTTCTGCACCACCTACGTCATTCTCATTCTGATCGCGGATGTGGCCTCGATTGTCACCAACCCGCGCCTGAGGCATCCAAAATGACCGATACATCCGCAAATGACCCGGCCGTGGAAGGCCCTCCGCCCGATGCCTATGACGAGCTGCCGGACGCGCCGCCCAAGAAGCGCCTGCGTCTTAGCCTGACTGGCCGGATCTGTGTCGCCATCGTCGCATTCTGGGTGCTCATGGCTGTTATAGGCCCATGGATCGCCCCTTATGACGAGGCTTTCTACATCGAGGAAGACCCACAGGGCGAATACTATGACGACCCTACGTTCATGAAACCGAACATGGAGATCTCGTCCTTCTTAGGCACCGATTACATCGGACGGGACATCTTCAGCCGGATCATCTGGGGCGCGCGTACCACGGTGGGGATCTCGTTCGCGGCAACTTTGCTGGCCTACTTCGTGGGTATCACGCTTGGCATTGCGGCGGCAGTTGCGGGGCGATGGGTCGACACGGTGCTCAGTCGATGCGTCGATGCCATACTTGCGTTCCCGAACATCATGCTGGGGCTGATAGTGATCGCAGCGTTTTCTGGCCAAAGTTATCTTGGATCTCCGCATGACGAGATTATCCTGCTGATCCTGCTTGCGGGATTTGTCTATGCGGCATCCGTGTTTCGTATCGCGCGCGCCCTAGGCCAGGACATCATGGTGCAGGATTTCGTCGAGGCCGCCCGCGCCCGCGGCGAGGGCCTGTGGTGGATTATCTCGCGCGAGGTTCTGCCCAACGCCGCCATGCCCCTTGCCACCGACTTCGGGCTAAGGCTGGTCTTCGTGATCCTGTTCGTCTCGTCATTGTCGTTCCTCGGGCTTGGAGTGCCGCCACCCATGGCAGACTGGGGTTCGATGGTCCGGGAAAACCTGCAAGGACTGGGCAACGGCTTTGGTTTCGGCACCGATAGCATGACCGCAGGCGCCCTCGCCTCTGTCGCTCCCGCAATCGCGATTGCGTCGCTGACCATCGCCATCAACCTGATCGTCGACGATATCTCGGCCCAGGCTGGCGGGTCGCTTGCCAAGAAGATGGTGTGACCCATGACTGACCCAATTTTCCAGTGCAAGGACCTGAAGATCGAAGCGCGCCCACACGGCAAGGATCCCATTCCTATCGTGAAAGGCGTCAGCTTTGATATCATGCCGGGACAGGTTGTTGCCCTGATTGGCGAGAGCGGCAGCGGCAAGACCACCATATCGCTCGCCTCCCTCGGCTATACGAAGCCGGGGCTCTACTTTTCGGGTGGTGAAGCATCGCTGAAGGGCGAGGACATGGTTGCCCTTGACCCCGAGCTCAAGCGCGAGAAACGCGGCGAACACGTGGCCTATCTGGCACAGTCCGCAGCGGCGACTTTCAATCCCGCGCTCAAGATCAACGAGCAGGTGACTGAATCGGCTGTTATCCATGGGCATATGACCCAGGAAGCCGCCAACAAGCGTGCGCGCGAGTTGTACGAAGCGCTGGAACTTCCGGACCCGGACCGGATCGGTGGGCGCTACCCGCATCAGGTGTC
>JBGCFK010000047.1:0-5037 GCA_045106875.1 Paracoccaceae bacterium
CAGCCTTGGCCAACCCGGCAGAGAGCGCTGCAATTTCATAGCCGCCATTGGCAAAAGGCGTATTGCGCCCTAACTCGCCGCCCTTGTCGTCGGAAAGCGCCTTGAAAGCATCCAGATAGCTTGCGGGATGAATGCGTAGCAGGTCTTCGCGTGTCGCTGGGAGCGCTGAGCGCAGATCCAGCTCCTCGGAAAGGCCCGTCACGTCCATCAGGTTCTTGAGGCGCCGCTTGGTCTCTTGCGTTTCGGGCAGGCCCGCACCGTTTAGAGGTTGCACCAACCCACCAATGGGAAGCGTGAACGCATAATTCCCGCCCGCGTGCCAAAAGCACTTCTCGTCAAAGAAAAAGCCGGTGCTCACGACATGTCCCCCTGGATATCAGAACGGAAATTGGCGGATTGCCCTTTGATTGTCCATCTTTGCTTAAGTCCGGACGGCGTGGGTGCCTAGCTGACCAACCCGACGATCTCATATGTCTTTGCTAGGATGGGGGCGGTAATCTCACGGGCCTGTTGAGCGCCCTCCGAGAGAAGTCGATCAATTTCCGCGGTGTCGTTCATCAGGCGAGCCATTTCCGAGGAAACCGGTTCAAGTTTCGTCACCGCCAGTTCCGCCAGTTTAGGCTTGAATGTGCCGAACTGCTGCCCACCCACTTCTGCCAGCACGGCTTCGACCGTCTGATCACTTAGCGCTGCATAGATGTTGACCAGATTACGCGCTTCCGAGCGCCCTTCCAGTCCCTCAATTTCGGAAGGCAGCGCGTCAGGGTCTGTCTTGGCCTTACGGATCTTCTTGGCGATTGTGTCTGCGTCATCGGTCATATTGATCCGACTGGCGTCAGACGGGTCTGATTTGGACATTTTCTTGGCGCCATCGCGCAGCGACATAACTCTGGTCGCGGCACCTTCGATAACCGGCTCTGTCATAGGAAAGAAATCGACGCCGTAGTCATGATTAAATTTGGCGGCGATGTCTCGCGTCAGTTCAAGGTGTTGTTTCTGATCCTCACCGACAGGGACATGCGTCGCATGATACACCAGAATATCCGCGGCCATCAGCGCCGGGTACCCAAAGAGGCCGAGCGATGCGTTTTGCGCATTCTTGCCCGCCTTGTCCTTGAACTGTGTCATCCGCTGCATCCAGCCCATGCGTGCCACGCAGTTGAACACCCAACCCAGTTGCGCGTGTTCCGGTACCTGGCTTTGGTTGATGAGAATCGATTTTGTTGGGTCGATCCCGCTGGCGATAAAGCCCGCCGCCACTTCGCGCGTATTGTGGGCCAGATCTTTGGGGTCTTGCCAGGTTGTGATCGCGTGCAGATCGACCATGCAATAGACACAAGGATAGTCGTCCTGCATGGCGACAAAACGTTTTATGGCCCCGAGATAATTGCCCAAGGTCAGCCCGCCCGACGGCTGAATGCCGGAAAAGACGCGAGGGGCGAAGGTCGTGGTCATGGGTAAGGCTCCATTGGCGCTGGAAATGCGGTCCGCGGTGGCTTACCCATGCGCCAGAGTATCGTCAAGGAACCTGCATCATGAGTGATCCCTATACAGCGCCGCCTGTGAACCCGTTGCCGCCGGTGGTTATTCTGCTCTTTGCCGCGATCGCGCTGCCGGAGCTTGCATTTGTGCTTGGCGCTCAAGGGTGGATCGGCGGCCCGGAAGGCGTTGGATGGCGTCTGGCGGCCGTTCAACAATACGGGTTTTCCGGCGATCTGTTTGACTGGATGCTGGCCAACGGGCGTTGGTTGCCAGAACATCTTCAGCGCTTTGTGACCTACGCTTTTGTGCACAACAGCTTTACCTCCGCCCTCTTTTCCGTGGTGCTGATGCTGGCGCTTGGCAAGCTGGTCGGAGAAGCGATGGGCCAAGTTGCCGTATTGGTGCTGTATTTCGGGGGCAGCATCTTTGGCGCGCTGACCTACGGCTTGTTGCTGAATGATCCGACGTGGCTGGTTGGCGGTTTTCCTGCGGTCTACGGTTTGATCGGGGGGTATTCGTTTCTAATGTGGCAACGCTTGGCGGATACAGGCCAACAGCAATTGCGCGCTTTTAGTCTTATTGCGATGCTTCTTGGCATTCAGCTGATCTTCGGTGTGTTTTTCGGGCCTTCGACCCTCTGGGTGGCGGACTTGGCGGGTTTTGTCTTTGGTTTTGCCGCCTCTGTCATGCTGGTGCCGGGCGGGTTGGCTCGGGTGATCAACCAGTTGCGACGCGATTAAGAACCGCGCCGCATTGAGGCTTTGAGCTCCGCTAGACGGAACGCGCCCAGGACTTGACCCGCTGCAAAGTAAGCCGCCATGCCTATTGAGACGAGCCCGGCTAGCGCAAGTGCACGCCACCAGGGCAATGCAAGGTAAGGTTCAAGCATCCACGCCACGAGCCAGAGGACCACTGCCATCACCGCAGAGGCCAATACCACACGCCAGATGCGACTGCGAAATCTGTCATCGAAGCGAACCACGTCTCCGTAGTCACGTGCGCCGCGATGCAAAAGCAGCACCATGGACCAGGCAGCCACCGTCGTCGCGATGGCCGGAGCGTACCAGCCAATCACCGGGGCCAACCCGATGGCCAGCAAAGCATTTACTACCATGGAAATCACGGCATAGTGGAACGGACGGCGGGTATCCTCGCGCGCAAAGTAAATCGGTTGTAGAATTTTCTGCAGCACAAAGGCCGGAAGTCCCAAGCCGTAAATGGCGACGGCAAGGGCGATGGCTACTGAATCGTTAGCGGTCGCCGCGCCGCGTTCAAACAGCACTGACACTAGCGGCAGGGGCACGACAATAAGGGCAGCAGCTGCAGGGATCGTCAGGGCGAGGGCAATCTCACCCGCACGGCTCAGTGCGATTTTCGCACCACTGTCATCGTCAGCCTTCAGGCGCCGAGACAAGTCCGGTAGCAAGACAACCCCGACCGCAATACCCACAACGCCAAGAGGCAATTGATAAAGCCTGTCCGCTGCAAATAACCAGCCCACTGCCTTGTCAAAATAGCTAGCAACCTGTTGGCCAACCAGCAGATTGATCTGAACGACCCCGCCTGCCAGAGCCGCTGGAATCGCCACACGGATGAGTCGACGCATGTCTGGCGACAGACTGGGCCACCTGAAATGAATTTTGAACCCGGCGCGCTTCGTGGCGGTCCAAAGTAATGCAAATTGTGCAACACCGGCCAGAGGGACCGCCCAAATTAGCGCGCGTGCCACGTCGCCGCCAAGAAATGCAGCGATAGCCATCGCAAAGATCAGGAAAACATTCAGCAGTACAGGCGCCGCGGCCGCTGCCGCAAATCTGCCGCTTGCGTTCAACATACCGGACAGCAGAGCCGCAAGTGAAATGAACAGGATATAAGGAAAGACAATACGGCCAAATTCGACGGACAAGCCAAACTGTTCCTGTCCGGCAAAGCCTGAAGCCAGAGCAAAGACAAGCCAGGGCATGGTCGCGAGCGCCAACAACGTCAGGCCGATCAGGATCGTAGCCAGCCCGGCAAATGCTTCCGATGCGAATTGATCCGCGTCTTCGTCGACTTCGACCTTCTTGGCGAACATCGGCACGAAGGCCATGTTGAATGCGCCTTCCGCAAAGAAGCGCCGGAACATATTGGGTAAGCGAAAAGCTACCACATACGCCTGATAAAGCGGCCCTGTCCCGAGGTACGCCAGAATCATCGCGTCGCGGACAAAGCCGAGAACACGGCTCATCAACGTCCAGCCACCGACGGTGAAAAAGCCCGAAACAAGCTTTATGGGTTTCAACTCTCGGCCCTTTCGACACCTTGGTCGATGGCGGCGCGCATGCGACGTTCAAGCATGTTCTGCTTGCTTTTGGAATGGTACTTCAGCCCGAACATGTCCTTGACATAGAACGTATCCACGACCTGTTCTCCATAGGTCGCAATCACCGCATTGGCGATGTAGACGTTGGCCTCCGCCAGTGTACGGGCGAGGTCATGAAGGAGGCCGGGACGGTCACGGGTGTCCACCTCAATGATCGTGTAGATTTCTGAACCCTCATTGTCGAAAGTGACATGGGTCGGTACCTTGAAGGCGCGCTCACGCTTTTTCATCTTGTCGCGGGTTTTCATGGCTTCAGTGGTGACCACTTCGCCCATGAGCGTGCGTTCGATCATTTTGCGCAGACGAGGCAGGCGGGAAGCGTCGTAAGGGTTACCCTCGGCATCCTGAATCCAATACGCGTCCGTGACCATACCGTCCTTGGTGGTATAGCTGCGAGCATCCACGACATTAGCCCCAACAAGCGCAAGTGCACCGCAGATGCGGGCAAATATTCCAGGATGATCGGACATAACAAAGCAAGCACGGGTGGCATCTCGGTCTTCGTCCGGATGCAGGTCGATCTTGATTTCATCGTCCTTTATGTCGCGCAGCATCTCCGCAAAGACTTTATGAGCGGTCACATGCAAGCCCTGCCAATAGGGCGCATAATGACGCCCGGTTTCAGCTTGCAGATCTTTGCGCGGCCAGTCGCTGAGCAATTCGCGCAGAGCGCGTTTTGCCTCGACGCCACGGTTCTCGCGGTTAAGCGCTTCAAGCCCGGTATCCAGAGCCCGTTGGGTCTGGCGGTAAAGTGCGCGGATCAGAACGGCTTTCCAGTTGTTCCAAGTGTTTGGTCCGACCCCGCGTATGTCGCAGACGGTTAGCACGCACAGCAGATCCAGCCTTTTCACGGTCTGCACCGCCTTGGCAAAGTCTCGTACCGTACGTGGATCGGCTATGTCACGTTTCTGGGCCATGTCAGACATCAAAAGATGATATCGCACCAGCCATTCCACAGTATCGGTATCTGCCGCGCTCAGTCCCAGGCGCGGCGCGATTTTCCGAGCCATTTGAGCGCCCAGGATCGAATGGTCTTCGGAACGGCCCTTGGCAATATCATGTAGCAAGAGCGCGGTATACAGCACCTTGCGATCAACACCTTTCTTCACGATGGACGATGCCACCGGCAGGTCCTCGAGAAGCTCTTCTCGTTCTATCTGGCTAAGGTTCTTGATGCATTGAATGATGTGCTC
>JBGCFK010000470.1:0-2985 GCA_045106875.1 Paracoccaceae bacterium
ACGAAGCCCAACTCGTCGATGATCAGCAACTCGACGGAGGCCAGTTGTTTCTGGAACCGCAGAAGGCGTTTCTCATCTCTGGCCTCGATCATCTCGTGAACGATGGCGGCGGCAGTGGCGAAGCGCGTCTTGACGCCCTTCTGGCAGGCGGCCAGGCCGATGCCGAGGGATATGTGAGTCTTGCCGACCCCCGATGGCCCGAGAGCGATCAGATTCTCCCGACGTGACACGAACTCGCCGCGCGCCAGCTCGAGCACCATCTTTTTGTTCAACGATGGAATGGCGTCGAAGTTGAAGCTCTCCCAGCTCTTTATGGCGGGGAACTTCGCGTCCCTGATCCGTCGCTCGATCATACGACCCTCGCGCTCCAGCAGTTCCCGCTCCACAAGGCGCAAGAGGAAGGTGACGAAGTCGGTATTCTCCTCCGCGCATTGCCGGGCGATCTTCTCGTAGTCGCGCAGGATTGTCGGCAGCTTCAGCTTCTTCAGATGATGGCGCAGCAGCACCTGGGGGGTGTCGGCGGTCACTTCGGTCATGGCCGCGCTCCTTCGGACAGCGTCATGTAGGCGGCGGGATCTGTCGCCCAGACGGTTGTCGCCGGCAGATGTGGGTAGTCCTTCAGATCAAGCCGGGCAGGCCGGTTCTCAACTCGCGCCAGCGCCAGGTGTTTGACCGCATCCGCGCTGATCGCGCCCAGCTCCAGCGCGTCGCGGACGGCGGCGCGCACCACGCCGTCGGGAAATACCTTGAACAGCTGCAGAACCTGCACGTACTCGCGCTTGCCCGCCGCCCGGCGGTTCTTCTGGCTGAGCCGGGCCTCAAGAAGACGCCGCAGCCGGGCGAAGTCTTCGCCGAGTTCCCAGCCCTGAAGCGGGGCGGCCTGGTCAAGCGCGCCCACCTTGCGCTCAATGAGATCAAGATAATGCAGCGGATCGAAGACGAAGTCTTCCACGGCGTAGGAGCGCGCGTGACGCGCCACCTCTTCACCGGCGCCCTCGATCACCACCTCGTCGACATAGCCGCGCACCACGACGCGCTGATGCGCATAGGCGACAGGAACTGAGTAATCCGTGTTCCGATACCGGACCAGCGCCTGGCTGCTCGCCGTTCCCGGGCGCTTGTCGCAAGGCTCAAACGGGACGGCGGGCTCCGGCAGGAAGGCCTCACGGTCGGCGACTAACAGATCAGAGATGCTTGCCCCCTCCGAGCCGCGTAGGGAAGCGCTCTGACGCTCCCTGCAGCGTTCTGCCAGCAGAGAAGCCGACCATTCCCTCGACCGCGCCCTTGTCATTGCCCCGGCCAGGCCGCCCAAACCGATCATCGAACAGGTAGTGGGATTGTAGAGCGGCGAACATCGCGCTGCGCTTGCGGGTTCCATCCCCCAGGATCTTCGCCACCGCCAGCTTCGTGTTGTCGTAGAGGATCGACTGCGGCACGCCGCCAAAGAAGGCGAAAGCTTCAACATGACCGTCACAGAAGGCCTCCGCTGTCTCCGCATGGTAGGCCTTCACGAAGACCGCATCGCTGTGCGGCAGGCTCATCACGAAGTAACGAACCTTCTGGCGAACGCCGCCCAGAACAACCGCCGCCTCGCCGAAATCCGCCTGCGCATGGCCGGGAGGGTGGGCCAAAGGCACAAAGCTCTCCTTCAGAGCCTGGCGGCGCGGACGCACATAGTCCCGCACCGTCGTGTAGCCGCCCTTGAAGCTCCGCTCCTCGCAAAGTCGCTCATAGATCCGTTTGATCGTATGATGCTGCTTCTTCGGCTCATCCCTGTCCTTCAGCAGGATCGCGTCCACAAAATCGGCATGCGCATCCATCTGTGAGCGAGGACGTTGCTTGCTCAGGCGATAACCCGGCGGTTCGCTGAACTGCGTCATCTTCGAGATCGTACCACGGTCAACGCCAAAGACGCGCGCCGCCTCCGAATGGCTCATGCCGTCACGCAAAACTGCACGACGGACTCTTCCGTATTTTTCCACGTTGTACATCCATGCCTCAAAGCAAATCTGTGCTTCAAGGTCAGCTAAGGTGCGGGATTTTAAACCGCCCGCGCTAGGACAATCCCGGCGCCTCAGCTGCTGGATTTACGGGCGCCCTCTACAGCTCAAAATCGACAAATCAAGCTTTGGCATTCCGTCGCAGTTCAGAAACAGCAGTTAATGCGGGTGTCCAGCGAGAGCTGGGACCCGATGATGGCGTGTTTGCCAGCGCACTCTGACAGGCAATTATGAAAAATTGCTTGTGCTTGTAAATGTATGAGCGTTGACGGTTGCGACTCCACCGCGAAATTGTACTTTCAAATATAAAGGCTCTACCTGCAATGGCTGGGCGAAAATCAGCGTAAGAAGCTAGGAGAATTTGGTGCTAAATCATTTCGTCGAAAACGCTGGCCTCTTTTTGAAAAATGGAATCATTATCTTCGCAGAATCACTAACGCTATCCGACAGTCGTCCAGGACAGATTGCTGGCATTTTTGTCGTTATCACGATAATATTTGGCGTCGCTTTTTATATCAGAACACGCCGCCAATTGAATGCCATTCAATTGCTCGATCAAAAAATCCGGTCCTTTCCCGATATTCCGTCCTTTGCCAAAGGGCACGCAGAGCTGGTTCACGAGCTCAATTCCGATTTCCGCAGAAAAGGGTCGAAGGAAACCCTCTGGGAAGCCTTTGATGAATTCAATGAAACCATCGTGGTCGATGATATTGATGGGCCATTGCGACTGCGAAACTCTGTTCGCCCTTCGTCTTTCATCAACGTCGAGGACTTGGGCTTTGGAGTCGGAATATTCCGCATTCTGCCGAACACATTTGTTTCGGCAGTCCTTCTTCTTACCTTCCTTGGTTTAGTCGCAGCCCTACACCAGTTTGCCCAATCAATGAACGCAGGCTCTGGTGGCATGGATCAGGCAATGCAGAACTTCATGCAGATCGCGTCAGCCAAGTTCGTCATGTCATTGGTTGGGCTTTTCTGTTCGATC
>JBGCFK010000471.1:0-20148 GCA_045106875.1 Paracoccaceae bacterium
CCTTCGCCGCATCGCCCCGCTGGGCGATGATATGTGCAGGCATTGTTGTCTCGATGATACCGGGGGCAAGGGCGTTCACAGTCGCGCGCCCACCGAACCTGCGCGCCAGTGCCCGCGTCAGGCCAACCAAGCCGCCCTTGGCTGCCGAATACGCGACGTGATCGAACGCACCAACCCGGTAGGCCAGCGACGAGATGAAAACCACACGACCCGAGCCGTCCTCCGGCAGTCGAGGTTCAAGCGCCGTTGCAAAATTGTATGCGTTCTCGAGGTTGTTCTGCATTGTTCGCTGGTAGTTCGACGGCACATCCTGGTCGAAACCAAGCGCAGGATCAGGTTCAAACGTGCCTGCCAGATGTACGAAGGCGTCAATCTGCCCATCGAGCTTGTCCAGCGCGCCCCGGCATTCGGCCGCAGTCAGCGGCGTGCCTTCGACAGCCGTTGCACCCATTCCTTTGGCCAAAGCCGCGACACCGCTCTCTGCCCGGTCGACAAGAAGCAGCCGCTCGGCTGCCAGCATCGGCAGCAGCGCACGCCCAATTCCCCCTGCCGCACCTGTGATCACGATCGTTCTGGTCATGCTGCCCTCCCGTTTTCGGCCAGCCTCGCCAAAGCAGGCACTCTTGTCCAGCAGCGTAAGTCCGGGATCCCGGTCACATGTTCATCTTGCGGGAACGTCTGCCCACAGACGAACAGCTCATTGTGCCCCATGCCCACGCAGAAATTTCCGCTGCTGATGGAATATCGAGATACGGTCAACCTCTCGGCAACCTTGCGTGCGCTACATCCCAGCGTTACGTAGTCCCAGCGTGGCACAACCCGGAAAGCACTCATGACCGCCATTTTTCTGCTGATCGATACGATCCTCAATATCGCCTTCTGGATTATCTTGATTCAGGTCATCCTCAGCTGGTTGATCATGTTTAACGTGATCAACATGCATCAGCCGTTTGTGCGGCAGGTCTGGGATGGGCTGAACGCGCTGACAGCACCGATCTATAATCCAATCCGGCGCATTTTGCCCAATCTGGGCGGGATCGATCTTGCGCCCATGATCGTGATCATTGCGATTTTCTTCCTGCAGAACCTCATTCGATACGATATCGCGCCGGCGATGCTCTGAGAAAGAAAGCGTGAAGTGCTTGGGACAAGATGGCATGCTTCATTGGCGCACTTCGCGGGTGGCATTGAACTGAGGCGATCTCGGACTTGCTGGCCCGCCAGTTGACCTCTAAGGACATTTTGCGGGGTGTCGCGATCTCCCGCTGTCAGGCTCCGGCCCAAGCATCGCATCGCCCCATGACGAGGGAACGATGAGCTATGCCGGACCAAACCACCTTCAAACTGCCATCCATTTCTGCTGCCGAGGCGCTGGAACGCGCGTGCTCGGGTGCCTGTCTTGTCGATCTTCGGAAGGTGCCTGCCCGGACTGCGTCCGGAAAGGCGTTGGCAGGAGCAGAGATCCGGGACCCGCTGGTCTTCGGTCATGATGACCCATTGACGGGTCTCGACGGTCCGGTGATTACGTTCTGCGTTCACGGGCACGAAGTCAGCCAGTTCGGCTGCGCTCTTTTGATGTTGCATGGCCGGGACGCTTGCTATGTCGAGGGCGGCTTCGAGGCCCTTGCCGCTGCGGGTGCACCGCTAGAGGACCTCAACCAATGACCGCGCCCGCATTTCGTGATACCGCCCCTGTCTGGGTGAAGATCGGGTTGCTGTCCTTTGGTGGGCCAGCAGGTCAGATTGCCCTGATGCAGGACGAGGTCGTCACCAAGCGCCGCTGGGTTCCGGCTGATAGCTTTGATCGCGGGCTTGCCTTCGCCATGATGCTGCCAGGACCAGAGGCACAGCAGCTTGCCACATGGTTGGGATGGCGGCTGCATGGAGTGTGGGGCGGGCTGATGGCTGGCCTCGCTTTCATCGTGCCCGGCGCTGCTCTGATGATTCTTCTCGCCTGGATTGCTGCGGCCCATGGAGAGGTGCCCATCATCGCGGCGCTGTTTGCGGGGGTGCAACCAGTGGTGATCGCGCTGGTGTTGGCGGCACTACAAAAGATCGCCAAACGCGCGCTTGCCGGGCCGATGCATTGGGCGCTGGCCGTGGCAGCCTTTGTCGCGATCTACTTTCTGGGTGTGCCGTTCCCCATTGTTGTGGCTGCCGCCGCGCTGGCTGGATTGATGCTGCCGTCGGCGTCGAATGCGACACAAGCCGCGCCGGGCAAACCGGTCTGGGGCCATGCCGCCATTACAATCGGGGCCGCCACCAGCATCATCGTGCTGGTGTTCATGGCAAACCAGGGCGGTGCGCTGGAGGAGGTTGCGACGCTCTTCACCACGGCAGCCCTCGTCACGTTTGGCGGCGCCTATGCCGTGCTGCCCTTCGTGGCGGACCAGGCCGTCGAGGTCTATCGCTGGCTCTCGCCCGAGGCGATGCTCAACGGGTTGGCCATCGCGGAGGCAACGCCCGGACCGCTGATCCTCGTGAACACCTATGCAGGCTACTTTGCGGGCTGGTCCGGAACAGGCACTGCGACTGCGGGGGTCCATACTGCGCTTCTGGCAACGTTTTACACGTTCGCACCCAGCTTCGCTTTGATCCTTGCGTTCGCGCCGGCGGTCGAGCGGCTATATGCGATCCCTTGGGCAAAGCGAGCGCTGGCGGGCGTCTCGGCAGCTGTCGTGGGCGTGATCGCGAACCTTGTCCTCTATCTCGCTGAAGCCGCGTTCTTCCCCACGGGCCTGAGCGCACCCGAATGGGTGAAACTAGCGCTCTTTGCTGTGGCAATTGTGCTGGTCTTTGCACTTAGGCTTGGCATGTTGACGTTGGTGGGCACGGGCCTGGGTGCTGGTCTGTTGCTACATTTGGCGGGTCTGTTTTGACGTAGCTCAGGCCGCAGGACGTTCCCGCGGTCTGAGCGTATCCATATCAACCACCGAGTCATCCGAGACCAATACAAAGGCCGATTGATCCCGCCGCAGCCAGAAGGTCCGTTCGCGCACTGTCAATGGCAAGGATGAGGCTCCCGCCGTCAGGAATCTCTGGCCATCCGCCAGCGCTTCGCCCTTGTCCAATGTGTTTCGAACCACCGCAACCAAGCAATTGTACGCAGCGCGCGCATTGCCCGGGCGCGGTGCTAGCTCGATCTCTCGACCGATGAACTGGCGCATGCCATAGGTGACCATGCCAAGAGCAGAGGTGGGTGCGTACCCTTTGGGCACTACCGACGCAAAACTGATCCAGGCGCCGACGGGCATTCGTCCCTTCAGCAAGGTCTTGCTGGAATCGTAGAAGTCCACTGGATCCGAAAGTACGAACCCACGCTGCCAGAACACTGCGGTCGCGGACATCAGCCGTGTCGCGGCGCCTGCCACGAAATGCACGGCGGCAGCATATGCCTCGGCACCGTCGACCCCGGACAATCCGCCACCGCAGGAGATGGTGAGATATGCTTCATGCGAAGCAATTGCAGAGACAGGGTCCCAACTGCGCAGCAGCTGAAGCCGCGGAAACAACTTGTCATCAGGATATGGGTTTGGCGTCACCGTAACAACGATGTGACCACCCTCGATCCGAAGCAGGCCGGAGCTACCCGGCCCTTGCTGACCCATAACCGGCTCGACCGGACCAATCGTCGGGAAATGTTCCATGACCATCTGTGCCAAGGCGTCGATATCCACTCCGACCGGACGCTCCAGAAGCACGACGGCAGAGAAATGACGGGACATCTAGCGCTCCTGCTGCGGGCTACGCATCAGATGGTCAGACAGCCGTGAATGTCGGGTTAACTTCCCGGAACGGGATGAAACGGAGCCGCAGGGTTCCCGCGGCTCCGAAAGTTGGTCGAAAGACAGCGCGGCACAAACAGTTGTTGCCCCGCCGATTGGCTGAGGGAGGCGCTGACAGAGCAAACAGAACCGAAAGTATCCAGCCGCGCCGGGCGCCCTTGGACACGTTCTGCACGATCGATCCGATCAGTGCCGGAATGCCCTAGCCTTCCGACAATACGCCGTCGTTCACAGCGGCGATGTATTCAGCCTCGTTCAGCACACCATTTTGATCGGCGTCGGCCGCCTTGAATGCATCCGGCGTCGCGTCTGGTATGGCCAAAACGATCTCGGCCATTGAAAGCAGGCCATCGCCATCGCGGTCAGCGGCATCGAACTTCTGATCCGCTGCCATAGCGTGGCTGCCCACCATGACCGTCATGGCCAGAGCGTTGAGGAAAATTGGTTTCATGGTTCACTCTCCCGTTCTCAAAGGAGTGACCGATCCGGGGATCCGGGCCGGGGGCACCGCAGCGCCCACGCACAACCTGGGGGAGACTTTCAGCCCGATAAAAACAATTTTAACGTTTTTTTGCGTCTTGTGACCTCTACTTCAGGTTGTTTCATTCTTGTGATCCAGACAAATGCCGGAACGTCCTTGGTCCACGCGTTCTGTCGTAGGCCCCAGATCCGGGTGGTCCGGTAAGCACAGCAAAACGCATTCCCAACCTACCCGATTGCAGAAATGATTCGGGCCACTCCAGAAGGAGCGGCCCGTGATGTAGCCGTGACCTCGGTGGCCAGATCAGGCGCGTGACCGGTCAGACAAGTTGAGCTTCGTCAAAGCCCTGCACCCCGAACAGCACGATCACATCGTTGTCGCCTTCCAGGAACAGGTAGGTCCGTCCAAAGAAGTTCAATTCGTTGTCGATCGAGGCACCGCCGAGATCCAGGAAGTCGTCCGAGCCAAAGCCCAGCACATAGTCCACTTCCCTGACGCCGTTATCGGTCTCACCAAAGAACTCGATCGTGTCCGATCCGCCTGCCCGGAGATCAATCAGATCAACAAACCCGGCGCCCGGGCGGAATACATCGTCACCCGCTGTTCCCTGCAGGAAGTCGACACCGGCAGTCCCCGACACCACATTGTCACCGCCTGGCTCATCATCGGATGGGTCGTTCAACACCGAAACCGTGATGTCCTGCGACGTGGCAGCACCATCAGGGTTCGTGGCTGTCACCTGAACATCGTAGACATTGTCTTCGCCGTCATCGAGGGGTGCCTCGAAATCGGGATCGTTGACGAAGGTCAGCACCCCGTCGGGCGAAAGCTCGAACAGGGCCGCATCCGCGCCGCCTGAGATCTCGAGCGCGACGTCCTCTGGTGCGTCATCCACGTCCTCGGTCACGATCTGCGCCTGGAACGGTGTATTCTCGGTGACGGACAGATCAGCGTCCGAGATGATCTCGGGCGCATCGTTCAGGCCAGTGACCGTGATCGTCGCCGTGTTGAGAACCTCGACCAGCGCGCCAGTATCGTCCAAAGCTCCATCCGTCACTGTGTAGGTGACCTCGAAGACATTGGAACCAACGACATTCAGACCCTGAAACTGTTCATTGGACAGCGTCAGCGTCTGAGTGTCCGGGTCAAAATCCCCGTCCAGATTGTCGCCAAAGTCCACACCAAGCACAGTCAGATCGCCGACGGAGTTGTCCACATCGTCGATGCCCGACAGCAGAAGATCGCGGTCCAGCTCGATGGGATCGTCCTCGGTGAACTCGGCCGTGATGGTCTCGACTGTCGGAGTATCGTTCACGCCGGAGATCGTCACAGTGACCGTATTGAGAACCTCTTCCCCGCCATCCGACACCGTGTAGACAATGTCGAACACGCTTTCATCATCGGATCCCAGGCTCTGGAACTGTTCGTTTGCCAGCGTCAGGGTTTCTGTATCCGGATCAAAATCGCCGTCCAGATTGTCACCAAAGTCTACGGCGACGACGCTGAGATCACCGATGTCATTGTCAACGTCTTCAATGCCGGACAGGAACAGGGTCCGATCCAGCTCGATGGGATCATCCTCGGTGAAATCGGCCGTGATCGTCTCGGCTGTCGGAGCATCGTTTACCCCAGTTACCGTAATCTCGAGGCTGGAGTCGACAATCGCCAGACCGTCGCTGACACCGACCGTAAGGCTGATCACTTCACTTTGATTCTCTGCCAGCTCTTCGAAATCCCCGTCCGGGTCAAAGAAGAACGCGCCGTCAGGTCCAATGGCCACCACACCGCCACCAGTCAGCGCGTTGCCATTGATCAGGTCAAGCTCGGTCCCACCAGCGTCTGTAACATTTGCGATGAAGAGCGTGTCACCGTCGAAATCAAAGTCGATCCCATTGCCATTGTCATCCAGCAACAGATTGCCTGTGACCGGGTTGTCCTCGTCAATGAGGAATGCATCGGAGGTAACCTCCGGCGCATTGTTGATCCGATCGTTTACTGTGACGAAGACTGTCGTCTCTTCGGACTGCGCACCCAAGGGGTCTACGGCAAAATAGGTGAAGCTCGTCGCACCATTGAAGCCTTCAGCAGGCGTAAAGGTGACAGAGCCACTCTGAGTCAGCTCCACAGTTCCACCCACGGGCGCGGAGTCGCCCAGAACAACCACTAGCTCATCCCCCTCGGCATCAAAGTCATTGTTGAGCAAGTCGGCAGCAGAGATATCCAGCACTTGTCCGAAGTCCGTGGTAAAGGTGTCCTCTGCAGCCACCGGTCCATCATTAACGCCACCAACAAACACCTGGAACAGAGCGGTATCCGTCAAACCGCCCTCATCCTCGATTGTGTAGGTGAAGTTGATGTTGCTCTGTACGACCTGACCAATGCTGCTGTCCTCGCCCAGGGCTTCGAACGCACCGTCGGTGAAGAAGGTCGCATTGCCTTCGGAGTCAATCGTCAATCGGCCACCGCCGTTGAGAGTAATTTCAGTCGGCGCATTGGGATCAATGACAAAGGTTTCGCCACCAACACTGATCTCGGTGACTATCAGTGCGCCGCCTTCCGGATCAACGTCCGGAGAGATCGATCCTTCCACAAGATTCAGACTGGCCGACGCATCATCTTCGGTCAGGTTCAGGCCGTCAACAACAGCAACCGGCGCATCATTCGATCCGGTCACGCCGATAACCACATCCGCACTATCTTCGCCACCATTCCCGTCCGAGATGGTGTAGGTGAAGTTCTGCTCACCGACTTCACCTGCACCCAGCTGATCGAAGTCGGAATCGTTGGCAGAACCACCTCCGATGGCGAACCCGAACGGATCAAAGCTGAAGCTGCCATCCGAGTTGACCCGCAGATGCGCGCCGGACTCGAGGATGATCAGTCCGCCATCGGCATCACGAACATCGCCATTCGTGTCTGTGATCGAGACCACCGACAGCGCATCGCCATCCGGGTCGTCATCCAGTCCATCGCCATTGTCCTCCGATAGAAGATTGCCCAGGATCTGGGTATCCTCATCGGTCGAGAACCGGTCATCGGTGGCCACTGGCGCAAAGTCGTCAGTCTCGATGACCGTGGTGGCACTCGCCGAGGCCACCAGCGCGCCGCTGTCATTGCCCGTGATCGTGACCACCAGGGCCTCGTCCAGCTCGGTGAGCGAATCATTCACCACACCGATGCTCAGCGTCGTCGCTTCCGCATTCGCAGGGATCGTCACCTGACCGGTCAACGCCGTACCGGGCGTCAGGTCCGCAGCGTCCACTTCGCCGCCAATGGCATAGTCGATGGTAACAGCCTCTGCGCCATCTCCGATGCGGAAGAACGTGAACGATACGGTATTGGGGTTGCCATCTCCTTCGTTGATGACCGTCTCGGATGGCGTGACCCCGATTGTGAGCGGAAGCGCAGGCGCGTCGACAACCTCGACCTCTTCGATCGGATCGGCGGCAAGGCCCAGCGCACCTTGAATGAAGTCACCATCGCCGGTGAGCGCGAAATCGAGGATCGCACTTTCGCGGATAATCGGATCGGTGATACCAGCCGCATCCACGGCCGCTTCTGCTGCTGCCAGAACCGATGCAGGCAGATCGTCGATCGAGATCTTGGCGGCCGGGAACCCAGCCGGGAAGTCGCCCGAGCCTTCGGGGTCGCTGAAGTTCCGTTCATTGGCCGTGACGGCCCAGCTGTCGGCATAGGTGACATAGAGCTCTTCGAAGGTCGGATCCGTGAACGTCACCGAACCATCGCGCAGCGTCAGATCATCTGTGGTGTCGCCATTGGCATTGCCCATCAGGCCCTGCACGTTGTTGGCATGGCCACCTGCCTCATTGCTGAGGAACACACAGATGTTCAGGACACCGTCCATGTTCTTGATCTGCAATTGTTCGTTGAGGTCGTTGAGGACAATGAAGTAGGCGTCTAGGTCGGCGTCAAAGAAGATGTCGAATGTGCCATCGCCATTCACATCCAATGCGCCGGTCGCAAGGAGCGCCTCGTTGGAGCCGACACCATCGATCAGCAGAGGATCGCTGCCGAGCGCGTCGATCTCTATCCGGACGCCTGCGACATCCACCGCCATGCGCGTTGTGACCGACACGAGGTCTGAACCTGGCAGCGGCTCGAACCGGACCTGGACCTGGAAGTCCCGTGGGTCATTGTCGATCGTGCTTTCGACCAGCACGTACTCGCCCACGGCCTGGAAGTCATAGCCCAGACCATCCAGCGTCACGATATGTGGATCGCCGAAGACGTCAGCCTCGACACCGGGCGGAATGATCGGCGGACGGCCATCATCGTTCCGGATGGTCGCCGAGGCGGAAGGACGGAAGACATTGTAGCTTACGCCGTTGGCCGTATCGACCTCGGTGATCCTCAGCTCGAAGCTTTCGCGCGGCTCGATGATGCTATCCTGAACCACGTTGACCGTGACCAGCTTGCTGAACTCCCCATCTTCGAAAGTTACAGTCTGCCCGAACAACGGCAGCACGCCCGTACCCGGAACTTCGACACCGTCTATCTCGATCCCTGCAATGTCATTGCTGTCGGCGGCGAAGAAATTGCCCGGCGATGGGAGCGGGTTCAGCTCGAAAGTCACGTCGGTCACGCCGTCAGTGTCGCCTTGGCGGACAATCTCGAAGGTGAACTCGGTGAAACTCTGTGGATCAGGGCTGGTACCCTCTGCCCGGTTCGTTGAACCGACCGCAAGGACACCGATCTGCGGCGGGAAATCATCATTGGTGATCGTGCCGAAACCCAGCCCATCCGAGATGATGACAGACGTTGCCCCACCTGCATCGGCGCCGGAAAGCACTGCTGAATTGATAGTCAGGCGGACCTGCTCGTTCGCCTCGATGTCGAAGTCTTCATCGATGGCAATGCGAATCTCGGCCCTTGTCTGTCCGGCAGCAAACGTCTGCTGCCCGCTCGCCGCGCCAAACGCACCAGCTTCAAAGTCATCCGCATCTGCTGTGGAGGCCGATATCGTGAAGTCGACCGTGATTTCGACATCGTCGTTCCCGAACCGGTCGATGAACATCACCAGCTCGTTGTCTTCACCCGGGTTACCCTCGACCGAAGAGCTGTTCCGCGCGAACACACGCACTGGCTGGTCATCGTTGAAGATGCGCGCAGATGTCGAGCCCCCCACGACGATGACATTCGTGCCGTCATCCGCGACACCGTTCGAAATGGTGACGGCAAAGTCCTCGCTGCTCTCGATCTCGAAATCGCCCTGAACATCGACAGTGACCGTCGCGACGTTCGAGCCCGCATCGAAATCGACGGTTCCGGTCGGAAAGACCCCGCCGACAAAGTCGTCGGCATCAGCCTGATTGAAGCCGGTGGGCGTCACTTCGAAATCAAAACTCACAGGCACGGTAAGATCGCCGGTCCGGAAAACCTGGAACTCGAAAGGCGTCGCGCCGCTGTCGCCCTCGCTTTCGAACTCGGACACAAAGCCTGCGCCGCTGATGCTCAGCTCTATACCAAGACCGATATTTCGAATGTCGATATAGCCATCAGAGGTGCCATCGGCCGCATCGACAAGATCGAGATTGCTCAGACCGCCGAAGAGCACACGTGCCCCGCCTGTGCCGCCCGGCTGCGGGAAGTCATCAATGACCGGTACAAAGCGACCCGAAGCCCCAAAGATCACATCATTGGTGCCATCGCCATCCACGTCGCCAAGGCCCGAGGCTGAGATGCCGAACGAGCCAAAGCTTTCCTCGAGGCCCACGACCTTGAATGCGACACGTTCATCCGCAGTGAAGCCTTCGCCAAGGGTATCGGCTATGTCCACAAAACCCGTGATCGGGTCTGCCTGGCCAAAGATCACGTAGCCAATCGGTGCACCCGGGCGAACGCTATCGAGATTTCCTACAACACCAACAGGTCCTGGACCTTCAATCAGAATGCCGCTCGCAGCGCTGAGGACAAGAAAATCGTCTATTCCGTCGCCGCTGACATCGCCCAGACTCTGGATCTGACCGGCACCGCCAATTGGTCCGGGACCAATTGGTTCATCCGCGAAGCCAAGCTGAAATCCGACAACTTCCGGTTCATTGATGCCATCCACCACGGTGTTGGATGTGTCCGTGATGAAGTTTGTAACAGGCGCTGCGAATGGGTCACCCGTTGTGCCGGACTGAATGCGCACACCGCCGATATCGAAATTATCGGGATTATCCGCCGTATTCGAAAAGAGGATATCCGAGTAGGCAATGTCGTCAAACCCGTCATTGCCGCTGACGTCACCTACATTGGCTGCAATTCCCCCTGGGTCATTGATGGGGGCACCCTGAAAGTCGACCTCAGGGTCAAACGGATCGATCGTCGTCGGGAAGGCGGTCGTAGCGTCGTCCCGGCCGAGGATGATGAAGTCCCCAGCAGATGCGATCCCGATTTCCGGGTTTGCAGGTGTGACCGAAACCAGATTGCCGGTGTTGCCATCAACAACGACGCGGACAGAGGGCGTCTCGCCCGGGGCGACATCGAAGACTTCGCTGAATGCGCTCAGATCGCGCGCGGCCAGATCTGCGAAACCGTCGCCATTGACGTCACCCGCCGCAATCAGCGATCCGGCTGCATAGCTTTGGCCAAGGAACGAGTAGGCGTAGCCGTTGCCGCTAAAGTTCTGGGTGAGAAGCTCTCCGGTCACAACCTCGAAGCCATCACCGTCGGCAAGCTGGGTCGTGTTCACGATTGTTTCGGAAGTGGTCGGCGCATCTTCCGGCACCGTCACTACATTCAACGTCACGGAAATCGGTCCGCCACCGCCGCCCTGCGCAATCGGATCGTCCGAGACCCGGTCTTCATCGGTG
This sequence comes from Paracoccaceae bacterium, assembly GCA_045106875.1. Taxonomy (GTDB): domain Bacteria; phylum Pseudomonadota; class Alphaproteobacteria; order Rhodobacterales; family Rhodobacteraceae; genus Thermohalobaculum. The sequence continues at coordinate 11,085 of JBGCFK010000471.1, forward strand.
CCGAAAATCACGAATCCGGATGCCCGGCCACGCTCGAGTGTCAGCGTGGATGTGTAGTAGGATTCGCCCGAGGCCGCTCCCGACCCATCATCCGCAAGCGCGTCATAGACGCCATTCCCGTTCAGATCCCTCAGATAGTAGAAATCGACGTATTCGAAATTGCCAGTCCGCACATCGACGGCATTCACACCGACTTCGTCAAAGCCGTCGCCGTTCACGTCACCCAGCCCAACAACGCTGTTGATCAGGCCCTCCGTGTCGATCCGGAAACCGGCGGCGTCGTTGACAAGCTCGGTGCCCTCCCAGTCCTGACCGCCCAGAATCACATAGGCAACACCCTGACTTTGCGCTGATCCGCCGTAGTATCCATAGTTGACATAGCTTGACGCCTGGGTGACCGCGAAATCGTCCACCCCGTCGCCATTCACATCACCGACAGCGGCGATCGAATCGCCGAAGCTCGAATAGCGACCCCCAAAGTAGTAGTTGCGCAAACCAAGATCAGGCAGCAGCTTGAAACCGTTTGTGCCATCCAGCGTCGTGACATCGATGCTAGCAGGAAGATCCGGCCCGCCGAACACGACATATACCGCGCCCGAGTTGTAACCGCCGCCCTCATTGAAATAGCCATTGTAGTAGTCGGCGCGAGGGGCCGATGCTGCCATGTCGGCAAATCCATCGCCGTTCACGTCGCCGATTATTACAGCATTTGCGCCAAAAGCTTCACCTGTGGCGCCCACAAGCGTCACACCAGCATAGTTATCCATGAGATATCCCCTCTTGATGTCGGACACGCTGCCTGAACTTCGCTCCTTGTTCGGCGCGCGAATTTTTTTGCTCGACATATTGGACTACGAATCGAACTGCCAGACAACAGGGAAACTCACCATGGCCTCAAATTTGCTTGGAAGCCGCGCTCGCTGGCGCTGTGCCTTGTTGGGCATGGTCAAAACCCGGTAAGCTGTCGCCAGATCCAGGGGAGAGATTCGTGACCACAGACCAGACGACTGCAGACACACCCACCGACAGCCCGAACGAGCCGCCTGCTCAACCGCAACTGGAATTGCGCCCCTCCCGGACTTTCGCGCCCTGGCTTGCCGGCACCGGGTCCAGCATTGGCTTCACGACGTATCAGGCTGGCAAGATCTTTCTGATCGGCTCGAATGCCGAGACTGAACGCCTGTCCATCTACGAGCGCAGTTTCCCCCGCTGCATGGGGCTCGGTGCGGGGGCGGACGGGACCATGTGGCTCTCGTCGCTCTACCAGCTTTGGCGGTTCGAGAATTTCCTCGATCCCGGACAGGTGCAGGACGGCTATGACGCCGTCTATGTGCCACTGGAAGGCCGGACGACGGGCGATGTGGATATCCACGACGTACACCCGCTCGGGCCGGATCGCGCGCCCATCTTCGTGGTGACGAGGTTCAATTGTCTGGCAACTCTGGATCGCAAAAGCAGCTTCGTCCCTGTCTGGAAACCACCCTTCATCGACCGCATCGCAGCCGAGGATCGTTGCCATCTGAACGGTCTCGCCATGCGCGACGGCAAGCCCGCCTACGTGACCTGTGTCTCGCGCACCAACATAGGCGGTGGATGGCGCGAGCACCGGGAAACGGGCGGGGTCGTGCTGGATGTCGACACCAACGAGGTGATCGTTGAGGGGCTGTCGATGCCCCACTCGCCGCGCCTGCATGATGGGACACTCTACCTCATCCAGTCAGGTACCGGTGAGTTCGGCAAAGTCGATATGACAACCGGCAGGTTCGAGCCCATGTGCTTCCTTCCCGGCTTTGCCCGCGGGGTCACCTTTCTCGGTCGTCACGCAATCATTGGCGTCTCGCGCCCACGACACGAGGGCACGTTTGAGGGCCTGGCAGTCGAGGACAGGCTTGCCGCTGAGGGTGTAAGTTCATCCTGCCGACTGGCCGTTGTGAATCTCGACACAGGCGATATCGAGCACACGCTGGACATCGAAGGCGCCGTGCAGGAGCTTTATGATGTGACCGCGTTGCCGGGCGTTCGGCGGCCCATGATCCTTGGCTTCCGCACGCCCGAGATCCGGTTCATGCTTCGCCCTGCGCCGCTGACGGCCCTGGACTGACGGCGCAGACGTGCCCGTGCTGCCACATGCGCTCTTCGCCTGGGAGATGGGCGATAATTTCGGCCATGTCTCCAAAATCGCCGAAGTGGCACGCTGCATGGCCGGGCGCGCGCGCCTGACAATTGTCGTGCGCAATCCGATCGCACTGCGCCAGATCGCGCCGGATCTGGAGTGCACGCTCGTGGCAGCGCCCGTTGCCCCGCCCGTGATCAAAACCGCCGACATGCCCTCTGCACGAAATTTTCCAGAAGGGCTGGGGTTCAGCGGATGGTCCAGTGCCGAGACGCTTGCACCTCTGGTCGAGGCATGGCGGTCGATCTTTGCGCTCACAAACCCTGACGTGTTGGTCGCGCAGGCATCACTGACCGCGATATTGGCTGCACGTGGACTCAATTTACCGATTGTAATGTTCGGCTCCGGCTTTGACGCGCCGCCCCGTGCGCATCCCATGCCGAGGTTCGTCTATTGGGAGCCAGAGGTCGCTCCAAGCAAGGAACCCCAGATCCTTGCTGCCGCCAACCAGGTATTGGAACGAAATGGGCAGCCCACGCTGACTCGTTTCAACGACGTTCTGGACGTGGACCAATACCTGCTGGCGACCTTTGCAGAGATCGACCACTACACCCCGCGCACTCAGTTCGAAGACACTCCACCACCTTTCATGGGTCAGCTCTTCACGACGGATACCGGCCGGCACATCCAGTGGAAAGCAAGTGCCAAGCGGCGGATTTTCGCCTATCTGCGCCCCGGAGCACATGGATTTAATGCCACCGTGCAGGCGCTGAGCCGACTGGACCGGCGCACGGATGTGATCCTTTCAGCGCCGGGGGCAACGGATGAGTTGAAGCGATCGCTCAGGCAAAGCCCGGTGCGGCTGATTGATAGTCCGGTGCGCCTTGAAGGCTTGCTGCCGGACTGCGATCTGGGTGTGAGCCATGCTTCCAACGGCATCGCTGCGGCGTTTGTCATGGCCGGTGTTCCTCAGGTCGGACTGCCGTCTCAGGTAGAGCAGATGATGGTCGCTCGGGCCATTGCATTGCATCGATTGGGACTTGGTGTGCTGGGACGTTTTGGCCCAGATCAGGCGCATGAAGCGATCACCAAGGCACTTGCCGGTACGCACTTGCGCGAGACTGCTCAGAGCACGGCAAAACGTCTGACCGAGACATTGCCGCAGGATCCGGGTGCCGCAATTGCCGAGCGGATTCTGGAACTGGCTTGAGCACCTCTGCCGCAAGAACCGTAGCGTGACGCATCACCGTCGCGTCGAAGAACCTCAAGTCTCGAACTTCGGATCCAGCTGACGCCAGACATAGCCACGACCATCGGGGTAGATTGCGATGTAAGCATCCACGCCCTCGAACGTGGACGGACCCATCAGATAGGCCACAGCCTTGCCCGCAGCGATGTCACGGGTGATCTGCTTCGCATCGAAACACTCGAACCAGTCAGGCGCAACCAGAGGCTCCGCCTTCGCCAACGCCGTTAGTGCAGTTGTGATCTGCGCGACCACATCGGCAGTGAACGTCACACAAATCCGGCGCTTCAGCGGAGAGCTGCTGGCATCCGTACCCTGCCATGTTTCCGCTGGATATTCAGTGCCCTGGATGATGAGTGGCTGCTGCGGCAGGTCCTCGTAGAACGCATGAAACTGAAAGTACCACAATGCCGCGGTGAACGCGGTCAGCAAAGCTCCAAAGCCGATAAGCAGCGTGCGCCCAGTCACGTGACGGCCCCGCCCGCTTCGGTGGTGACGAACGCATCTGCACAGGCCTTGGCCAGATTCCTGACGCGCCCGATATAGGCCTGCCGTTCGGTCACCGAGATCACCCCGCGCGCGTCTAACAGATTGAAAAGATGAGAAGCTTTGATGCACTGGTCATAGGCCGGGTGCGCCATGACATTGGGCTGACTATCACGCGTTTGCGGATCGATCTCGGGCTGCGCGAGGATCGCCTGACATTCCTTCTCGGCATCCTCGAAATGGCGCAGCAACACGTCCGTATCGGCGACGTCGAAGTTCCAGCGCGAATACTCACGTTCAGTCTGCCGAAACACATCACCGTATTTCATTGGAATAGATGCATCCGGGCGATTGAACGGCATGTCCATGACATGGTCGATGCCCAGCACATACATCGCAAGGCGCTCCAGACCATATGTCAGCTCGCCCGAAACAGGATGGCAGTCATGGCCGCCGACCTGCTGGAAGTAGGTGAACTGGCTGACCTCCATCCCGTCACACCAGACCTCCCAACCAAGGCCCCATGCGCCCAATGTCGGGCTCTCCCAGTCATCCTCAACGAACCGGATGTCGTGGAGTTTCATATCAATTCCAATGGCTTGGAGCGACCCGAGGTAAAGCTCCTGCAGATCCGGCGGACTTGGTTTGATCAGCACCTGATACTGGTAATAGTGCTGAAGCCTGTTCGGGTTCTCGCCATAACGCCCATCGGTGGGACGCCTCGAGGGCTGCACATAAGCCGCCGCCCAGGGCCTCGGCCCCAATGCGCGCAGGGTCGTCGCCGGGTGGAACGTGCCCGCGCCGACCTCCATGTCATAGGGCTGCATGATGGCGCAGCCACGCTCGGCCCAATAGCCAGAGAGCGCGAGCAGGATGTCCTGAAAGCAGGTCGGTTTAGCGGTCATAGGATCCTCCCGGAGGCGTCGCCGGAGAGGTATCGCCGGGGGCTGGTCCCGTCAATGGGCGACCCGTCGCGGAGCGGCTGGAGCCGGGAGACAGCCGTATGGCAAGCGAATGGCATGTGTACGGCGTACGTATCGCTTGCGTAAGGCAAGCGTATGTACAGCATGTCGGCGCGTTAACGGGCACGAGGTCCAACGCGCCGGACAGATCTTCACTGGATGCCTCTGCTCGCGGCGAACAAGAAAACCAGGATGCCGATATTGCGCTGATGCAAGTGAGCACTCACAAGGACGGGTACGTTCCCAAGGAAAGTACGATCCTAAATTCGTCGAGCAACCAGATCGAGATGTAGCACCCCCCATGACGGATTTACTCGCGGTCGATATGTCCGCTCTGGAGGGGCCCGCCATCTGGCGCGAGCGCTGCCTTTGGTCTGTCATGTTCATCCCGGACCCACTTCACCAAGCACCAGTGAAGATTAAGTGCAGGCCGAAGTACACGTTCTGGAGATGCCGCGTGCTCGACCGGTGATGTGAAGGCATACCACCTGCCCCAAGCGCCGCTCCCGTGATCGAGCGGACGCGATGAGCACGGGGCATGGAATGTGGGCGCGCACAGCGCGCGCACTCCGTTACAATTCAATCTCGATGAGGTACGGGCCACCGCTCGTCAAGCCGGCATCCATGGCCGCGGCAAGCTCGGGCGCGGTCGAGACTTTCTGGCCCTCGACCCCCATGCCGCGGGCCATGTCGACCCAGCCCAAATCCGGTCGTCCGATCGACAACATGTCCATGGCCCTTGGGCCGGGATTCAGCACGCCCACATTCTTCAGCTCGCCCTGCAGGATCCGGTAGGTCCGGTTGGCGAAGATCAGCACGGTGATGTCGAGGTTCTCGCGCGCCATGCTCCAGAGCGCCTGCAGCGTGTACATGGCCGACCCGTCACCTTCCAGCGCGATGACCTTGCGATCAGGGGCCGCAATCGCGGCCCCCACCGCCACGGGCATGCCATAGCCGATGGAGCCGCCCCGGTTGTTCATCCAGCTGTGCGGTGCCGCGCCCTCGGTCGCGCCGAAGAACGCCCGCCCCGTGGTCACGGATTCGTCCACGACGATGGCGTTCTCGGGAATCTTCGCGCCCAGTACGGCGGCAATTGTCTCGGGCGTGCAAGGCTCGTTGGGGATCTCAGGGCGGAAGGCATCGGCAGCAGAGGCGGGCGCCTTCGCACCCAATTCGTCGGCGAGGGCAGAGAGCGCCGCGGTCACATCATCCTCCGGGCTGGCCACCTTGGTGAACACAGCATCGGCGCGCGTCAGCGTACCGGGTTTGTCAGGGTATCCAAAGAACGCCACCGGCTCGCGCGCGCCCACCAGCACGATGTTGCGGTAGGGCGCCAGCACCTCCAGCGCCTTGTCCACCGGATAGGGAATGCGGTTGACGGACAGCCGCCCGGCCCCGCGGTCGAGGCAGGCGTTGGACCACTCGGTCAGCAGGCCCGCGCCCGCCTTGGCCGCGATTGCACCCGCCATGGCCAGTGCCTCGCCGCGCAGCGCTGCACCACCGATGATCATGAGGCTATCAGGCCCCGTCAGCACTTCGGCCGCGGCCCGGATCTTTTCGGATGTCGGCTGGATCAGCGCGGGAGGCTCCGCCGTATCGGCCACCACGCCGCCTTCGTTCCAAGCCGTGTCACCCGGCAGGATCAGCGTCGCGATCTGACCCGTCGCAGAGCGCGCCGCAGTGATGGAGGCCGCGCCGTCCGCCCCCACGGCCGCAGAAGAAGTCGAGGTGCGCACCCAGTGTGACATGGGCCGCGACAACCCCTCGATATCCGAGGTCAGCGGCGCGTCCAGTGCGATGTGGGGGATCGCATGCTCGCCGACAATGTTGACGACGCCCGAGCCCGCCTTCTTGGCATTGTGCAGGTTCGCAAGTCCATTCGCGAGACCGGGCCCCAGATGCAGCAAAGTGGAGGCAGGCGTTCCGGCGATCCGGTAGTACCCGTCTGCAGCGCCCGTCGCGACACCCTCGAAAAGTCCAAGCACGCAGCGCATTCCGGGCACAGAATCCAAAGCCGCCACAAAATGCATCTCGGAGGTGCCTGGATTGGTGAAGCACACATTGACACCGCCCGCCAAAAGCGTCCGCACAAGGCTTTCCGCACCGTTCATCTCACGTCTCCTGCTCAACGGCCGACCGGCCCGCCACTCCAAGTGTTGCCGAAGGTCAGTAACCAGAATCGAAACGCCATGAAAGAGGCCGGGCAGACCATCACATGCTGGAAGTTGACCCTTGATGGAGGCTGCAAGCATATCGGACAGACAGAGCTCGCTGAACGGCGAGCCTGGATGCGCGCGCCATGCTGCTGCGCACCATAATTTTCCGCGATTGCGAACAGACCCATTGCACAACCCCTGTTTGCCTGTCAGGGTTTTGCGATGGACATGGGAACCGGTCGAGTGGGGCAGGCCACGCCTGCCATTGATATCCGCGGCGTCACGAAACGCTTTGGCGCGGGGCCGGATGCCGTGACGGCGCTCGACAACATAATTTTCGACATATCGGACAACGAGTTCTTCACACTGCTGGGGCCCTCGGGCTGCGGCAAGACGACCTTGCTGAGACTGATCGCGGGGTTCGAGGCGGCCACTGAAGGCGAGATCCAGCTTTACGGCGACCCCATCAGCCGGCTGGCGCCAAACCAGCGCCCGGTGAACACGGTGTTCCAGCACTATGCGCTGTTCCCGCACATGACTGTCGCGGACAATGTTGCGTTTGGTATGAAGATGCTGGGGAAGTCGAAAGCCGAGACGCGTACGCGCGTGGGCGAGATGTTGGAGCTGGTGCAGCTTGGCCCGCTCGCCTCGCGCAAACCCTCGCAACTGTCAGGCGGTCAGCAACAACGCGTGGCTCTGGCCCGCGCCCTGGCCCCTGCCCCGAAGGTGCTGCTGCTGGACGAGCCACTCTCGGCACTGGATCTCAAGCTGCGCCAGCAGATGCGGGTCGAACTGAAGCAGATCCAGCAGGAAACCGGGATTACCTTTGTCTTTGTCACGCATGATCAGGAAGAAGCGCTGACCATGTCCGACAGGATTGCGGTCATGTCGGCAGGACTGGTCCAGCAGATCGGCGGCGCGCAGGAAATCTACGAGGCACCGGCCAATCGCTTCGTCGCGGATTTCATCGGCGAGACCAATCTGATCGAGGTGGCCGTGGCCGAGAGCGGCAAGGCCATCCTGCCGGGCGGCGCAACCATCCCCGTCGAGGGAGTTGCCACAGGCGCGCGGGCACATATTTCGATCCGGCCCGAGCGGATCACGCTTTACGCGCCCAACGCCCAGCCCGACGGGACTGCCTGTATCGTAGACAACGCCGTCTATCTTGGTACCGACACGCACTATCATGTCCATTTGTCCGATGGCACGCCGCTGACGGTGCGCACCCAGAATGCACACGGTACGAACGCCGCTCTTGCACCCGGAGACGCAGCCACTTTGACCATCGACCCCGGCGCAGCGCGGATATTGGCCGACTGATGGCGGGGCTCGCCGACGCCGGGAGCGCGGGCTCCACAACCTTCCGCCCGGCGCGGCTCTGGCTGATGCTTCCCTCGTGGGCAATGATCGGGATCTTCCTTGTGATCCCCGTTGCCGTGATGCTGATCTATTCGTTCCTGACAAAGGAGTTCCGTGGCGGCGTGATCTGGGAGTTCACGCTTGCGTCCTATGACCAGTTTTTCCTCGACCGGGGACTGTTCGGGGATGAGCCGCCGGTGCTGGAGTGGACTTATATCGGCATCTACTGGCGCTCGATCTGGCAAGCGGGTCTGGCGACGATCCTGTGCCTTGTGATCGGTTTTCCGACTGCGTGGTTCATCGCGACCCGGTCCGAGAAGAGCCGCGCGCTCTGGCTGTTTCTCGTCACTGTCCCATACTGGGTGAACCTGCTGATCCGCACGGTAAGCATGAAGTTCCTGATCCGCGACACCGGACCGATCAACGAATGGCTGATGGCAGGCGGTGTGATCTCCGCGCCGATATCCATGATCAACACGGACTTCGCGGTGCAACTGGGGCTCTTTTATTCGTACCTGCCCTTCATGGTCCTGCCGATCTATGCGGCGGTCGAGCGGTATAACTTTGCGCTGTCCGAGGCAGCAGCGGATCTGTATGCGTCCAGATGGCGGACCCTGTGGCTGGTCGTGGTGCCTGCCGTGCGGCCCGGGATCGTGGCGGGGTGTATTCTGGTGTTCGTGCCGAGCTTGGGCGCGTTCCTTGCGCCGGACCTGCTGGGTGGCGCCAAGAACTGGATGATCGG
>JBGCFK010000472.1:0-3816 GCA_045106875.1 Paracoccaceae bacterium
CCGATACCGGCAATATGGAAACGCTGGAACGCTTCGGCACTGAAGAGCAGAAACGCAGATGGATGGACCCCTTGCTTGCAGGCGAGATCCGGTCGTGCTTTGCAATGACCGAGCCGCACAATGCGTCCTCGGATGCGCGCAACATCTCGTCGACCATTGTGCGCGATGGGGACGAGTATGTGATCAACGGGCACAAATGGTGGTCCTCGGGCTCGGGCGATCCGCGCTGCAAACTGTTCATCTTCATGGGCAAGACAGACCCGGATGGCGAGGATGTCTATCGACAGCAATCCATGATTCTGGTGCCGCGTGAGACGCCAGGCATCACGATCAAACGCATGTTGCCTGTGTTCGGGTTTTCAGACGCGCCACATGGACATGGCGAGATCGTCTTCGACAATGTTCGCGTGCCTGTCGGCAATATCCTGCTGGGCGAAGGCCGCGGGTTCGAGATCGCGCAAGGACGGCTTGGACCGGGCCGCATCCACCACTGCATGCGGATGATCGGCCAGGCCGAGGTTGCGCTGGAGAAGATGTGCCGGCGTGCGCTGGCGCGCGAACCCTTTGGCAAACCTCTGGCCGACCAGGGCGTGATGCGCGAACGGATCTCCGAATCGCGGATGATGATTGATCAGGCCCGGCTGCTGACTCTGCATGCGGCTGACAAGATGGATAAGGTTGGCAATCGCGCGGCTCGCAAAGAAATCGGCATGATCAAAGTCGTGGCCCCCAATATGGCTGCCCAGGTGATCGACTGGGCGATCCAAGCGCATGGCGGCGGCGGGGTCACCAATGACTTTGGGCTGGCTTATGCCTATTCCCGTGCCCGTGCGATCCGGATCGCGGACGGCCCGGACGAAGTGCACCGCGACCAGATCGCTCGGCTGGAATTGCGCCAATACACGAACCGCTGACAGGACACCGATGCAAATTGCGGAGGCAGGCAGATGAGGCGCATTCACGAATTGATTGCATCGAACTCGCCTGATGTGACTGCCGTTATCGGCCATGATGGGCGCGCGTTCACCTATGCCGAACTGCACGATGCGACGCGTGAACTGACTGAGCAGCTGCGTCTGCATGGCATTCGCCAAGGCGACAGGGTCGTTGTGGTTGCGGAGAACTGTGTGGCGTTTGTTTCGACCATGCTGGCGCTTAGTCATCTTGATGCTGTGACCATCCCGGTCAACGCTCGTCTCACCGGGTCGGAAATTCAGCGCATTGCAGATCATGCCGATGCTCGGTGTCTGCTTTTGACATCAGATGCTTCGGACATTGCGCGCGACCACGCAGCAGCTTTTGGAGCGGTCACGTTAGAGAAGCTGAGCGCAGGTTCTCTTGCAATCACGCCCCTGCGGTCCGTATCACCCGAACACATCCCGCGTGACGCCAGCCATACAGCGGTCTTGATGTACACAAGTGGCACGACCGGAGCGCCAAAGGGCGTAATGTTATCCCATGGTAACCTGCTGTTCTCGGTCCCGGTGGGTGCCCGCCTGCGCGCGCTGATACCCGAAGACATCGTGCTGGGGCTGTTGCCATGCACGCATATTTTCGGGCTGACCTCGGTGGTGTTGGCACCATTGTCAGTGGGGGCCAGACTGATCTTGATGCAGCGGTTCGATGTAGAGGTCACATTGGATCACCTGCGTGATGGTGTGACAGTGCTCCCTGCAGTGCCGCAGATCTACATCGCCCTGCTGAATCGGTTGCGTGAAAGCAGCGACACGTTTCGTCATGCGCTGCGGTTTGCATATGCGGGCGGTGCTCCGATGTTGCCATCCGTTAAGAAAGCCGTGGAAGAAACCTTGGGCGTCCCGCTGCACAACGGGTATGGCTTGACCGAGGCGGCCCCCTCCGTCGCCGCCACAAGGGCAGGCGCGCCGCGCGATGACGGTTCCGTTGGACCGGCGCTTGATGGCGTCGAGGTACATGTCGAGAGGCCAAACGCCGACGGCATAGGTGAAATCCTGGTCCGCGGGCCGAACGTGACCAAAGGATATTTCCGGCAACCGGAAGCCACGCAGGCAGCGACTACGAAGGAGGGGTTTCTCAGAACCGGAGACCTGGGCAGAATGGGCCGGGACGGCGAACTTTATCTTGTCGGTCGACTGAAGGAGCTGATCATCCACTCCGGTTTCAATGTCTATCCTCCCGAGGTCGAAACTGCGCTTACCTCACATCCGGCTGTTGAGCTTGCCGCCGTGGTTGGTCGGGCAAGCAATGGCAACGAGGACGTCATTGCATTTATCACTCTCAACACGCCGTTGACGGAAGACAACCTGCGCAGCTGGTGTCGAGAACGGCTGGCTGCCTATAAGGTGCCTGCGCGTATCTTCGTGCTTGAGAGCATGCCTCAGGCCGCGACTGGCAAGATCCTGAAGCACCAGCTCTTGGCAGATTTGGGCGACAGTTTTGAGGACCAGGGTACGTTGGAGAATTGCGCGGATGAATGAGACAGAAACGGCCTCGGTGATCGAAGTCGCGGCAGCCTTGCGCTTTGATGAGATCGCCTTGGAAACCTACCTCGCCGGGCATTTGCCCGGTTTCTCGGGCGCTTTGGAAGTCAAACAGTTCAATGCGGGCCAAAGTAATCCGACCTATCGGCTGTCCACTGGCAGCAACCGTTACGTACTGCGCAAGAAGCCTCCGGGACAGTTGCTGCCATCTGCCCATGCGGTGGATCGCGAATATCGGGTCATGTCTGCCCTGCAGGACAGTGCAGTGCCAGTGCCCCGGGTGCTGCACCTTTGCCTCGACCGCGACATCATCGGCACGGAGTTCTACTTGATGGAGATGGTAGAAGGCCGTGTCTTCCATGACCCCAGTCTACCGGACCTGTCACCCGAGGCACGCCGACAATTCTATGATGGCTATATCCGGTCGCTCGCCGCGCTACACGCCATTGATCCCGCAAAGATCGGTCTGCAGGATTTCGGTAGACCGAAGGGGTTTATCACGCGTCAGATCACACGTTGGTCGAAGCAGTATCAGGCAACGCAGACCGAACCCATCGAGGCGATGGACAAGCTGATTGATTGGTTGCCCGCCAACATCCCCGACGACGACCAGGCAGCGATCGTCCACGGAGACTTTCGTCCCGGCAATGTGATCGCTGGCGGGGAAGATACCAACATCAAGGCGATACTGGACTGGGAACTCTGCGCCCTGGGGCATCCTCTGGCGGACTTGGGCTATTGCCTGGCGAACTACTATACTGACACGTTGGCTACCGGAACCTTCCGGGGGTTGGACCACACTGCGTTGGGCATCCCAACAGAAAAGGAGTTCGTTGATCTCTATTGCCAACACAGCGGGCGGTCGGCGCTCGATGAATATCTTTTCTATGTCGTGTTCTCATTGTTTCGCGGGGCTGCAATTATCCAAGGCGTCTACAAACGTGGTCTGGATGGCAACGCATCTTCGTCCGAAGCTGTGAGGTTTGGCCATTTTGCGCGATCGCGCGCAGAAACTGCATGGCGCATCGTCGCCGAGAACTTGTGAAAGCCGCGTTGCGGCGCGCCCACAAGGACCTTAATCAGCCGGGTAGAGATCGTCTTAGACATCCGGAAGGCTAAGTGCACTCGTCTACCAAACCCAATGGTACGGTGAATGATGGTTGTTTGGAATTCCTGCAAGACTATGCCCGGTTTGTGGAAAGTGTCTCAATGCCATTGACCTGAGACCTTAAAACTCCTCCACTTTTGAGTAGGATCGGTCCCAAGCATTGGAGACGGAAGATGAAGAAGTCACGGTTCAGCGAAGAACAGATCATTGGCATGATCAAGGAGCAGGAGGGCGGTGTGCCAACGGCGG
>JBGCFK010000473.1:0-4609 GCA_045106875.1 Paracoccaceae bacterium
GTGATCCTGAAGAACCCTGAAATCTTTGCCGGCAAGCGCGTCGGCGTCGTCATCACCGGGGGCAATGTCGATCTCGACAAATTGCCCTGGATGGACACCTGAGGAGGACCGACCCATGAAAGACACGATCAATTATGACGAGTTGGAAGTTGGCTATGACGTGCCCGCAGCCGTGGGCATGGACGAAGCGGACATTCAGACGCCCTGCCTCGTGCTGGATCTGGACGCGCTGGAACGCAACATCAAGAAGATGGGCGACTATGCCAAGGCACATGGGATGCGCCACCGCGTCCACGGCAAGATGCACAAATCCGTCGACGTGGCACTGCTGCAGGAACGCATTGGCGGCGCCGTTGGGGTGTGCTGCCAGAAGGTCTCGGAAGCCGAGGTGTTCGCACGTGGCGGCATCAAGGATGTTCTGGTCTCGAACCAGGTGCGCGACCCGCGCAAGATCGACCGGCTGGCGCAGCTTCCAAAGCTGGGTGCCCGTACGATTGTCTGCGTTGATGACATCGAGAACGTCGCCGAACTGTCGGCAGCCGCCCAGAAACACGGCACGACCATTGAGTGTTTCATCGAGATCGATTGCGGTGCTGGGCGTTGCGGCGTGACCACGACCCAGGACGTGGTCGCCATCGCGCAACGCATAGACGCTGCCGAGGGTCTCAAGTTCACCGGCATCCAGGCCTATCAGGGCGCTATGCAGCATATGGACAGTTACGAGGACCGCGAGGCAAAGCTGAACGTTGCCATCGCACAGGTCTCGGATGCAGTGAACGGTCTGAAATCGGCAGGGCTGGAGCCCGAACTGGTTTCGGGCGGTGGCACCGGATCCTACTATTTCGAGAGCAACTCGGGCGTCTACAACGAGCTTCAATGCGGATCCTACGCATTTATGGACGCGGACTATGGCCGCATCCTCGACAAGGAAGGCAAGCGCATCGACCAAGGCGAGTGGGAGAACGCACTGTTTATCCTGACCTCGGTCATGAGCCATGCGAAGGCCGATAAGGCCATCTGCGACGCAGGCCTCAAGGCACAATCAGTGGACAGCGGCCTGCCATTCATCTTTGGCCGGGACGATGTCGAATACGTCAAGTGTTCGGACGAGCACGGCGTGATCGCGGACCCGGATGGAGTTCTGAAGGTCAATGACAAGCTCAAGCTGGTGCCCGGTCACTGCGATCCGACCTGCAATGTGCACGACTGGTATATCGGTGTGCGCGGCGGCAAGGTGGAATCAGTCTGGCCGGTCAGCGCACGCGGCAAAGCCTACTAAGACAACCAGCGTCCCGGGCCTCACCGGGGATCTCTAACAAGACAGTCAGAGATCCCCGGTCTGGCCGGGGGCGCTTTTGGCTTGATAAAAAAGACGGGGAAGAACCATGAGCGACGGGATCCTGATCGTATCTGAAGCAGACTGTCAGCGACTGATCGGCCGCGCCGATGCTTTCACTGCTGTCGAACAAGTATTCGGTGCCATGGCGCGGGGGGACGCCTACAACTTCCCCGTAATCCGCGAGGCGATCGGCTATGCGGATGCGCTCTACGGGTTCAAGTCAGGCTTCGACAAGGCAGGGCTGGCGCTTGGCTTGAAATCCGGCGGCTATTGGCCGGGGAACATGGCCAAGGGACTGACAAACCACCAATCCACCGTCATGCTGTTTGATCCGGATACAGGGCAGATGAAGGCTCTGGTCGGTGGGAACTACCTGACGGCCGTGCGCACTGCGGCATCGTCCTCGGTCTCGATTGCGCATCTGGCACGCAAGGACGCGAAGGTTCTGGGCATGATTGGCGCAGGCCATCAGGCGCAGTTCCAGTTGCGGGCAGCCGCCGAACAGCGCAGCTTCGAGAAAGTTGTTGCCTGGAACCCGCATCCCGAGATGCTCCCCAAGCTGGGCGCAGTCGCCGAGGAGATCGGTCTGCCGTTCGAGGCCGTCAGCGCCGAAGAAGTGGGCTCTCAGGCCGATGTTATCATCACCATCACGTCGGCATTCGAGCCATTGCTGATGGCAAACTGGATCAAGCCCGGCTGTCACATCGCCTGCATGGGCACTGACACCAAAGGCAAGCAGGAGGTCGATGCAGCACTGGTTGCAAAGGCCACAGTCTACACAGACGAGATCGCCCAGTCGATCAGCATCGGTGAGACCCAACACGCTACTGCTGGAGGCCTGATTTCCGAGCGCGATATCACCCCAATCGGTGCAGTGATCAATGGCACCCATACCGGGCGGACCAGCGAGGAAGAGATCACCTTGTTTGACGGTACAGGCGTCGGTCTTCAGGATCTCGCCGTGGCAGATGTCGCGGCGAAGGCAGCCGCCGCCGAAGGTGCGATGCGGGTAAAGCTTTAGGACCCTCGCTGATTTGAAGCCGTCACGGCCCCTATTCCGACCACTCGAAAATCAGGATGCCTCCGCAAGTCGCGTTGATATCCCGCTTTCGGCCCGGCGCAGGTCATGGTCCTGTAGCAACTCAGCATAGGCCAGCTCAATCTCTCTGAGAACCGGCATTGGCGCTGGCAGCCCTGAGTATCGTTTGATCAGGGCGGCAACGCATGCGAATCCATCGATCCCGCAACGCTCGATTCCCTGCATACATGCCTCGTCGACGATCTCGGCGATCATGGTTCGGGAGTCCGCCGACCAGTGAATGCTGAGGATGAATTGCATCCCATTTAGCTCTATCTGCATGTCCTGCACCTCGTTTCTACGACAGCTTCAGCCTGCACAGAGTTCCCTAAGATGTCGTAAGTCACGGGCAGATCATAAAAAAATCCATATTAATTTAGATTTTACTGTAATTTCCAGTCATGAAACTGCATTTCAACAATATCAAAAATACAATACAAACAACGAGGGTTAATGAAGATCAAATTGTAGATTAATTATTCTTCCATAAATTTACACATATATTGAGCCAACATTGCAAAAGCGGGGGCTCAAATGCAAAACGTATCTGTACAAATTAAGACCGGAACTTATGTAGGAAATGAAATTGATGACCAGCTTCTTGGCGTCAATATGCGTTCGCACCACAATCGTATGAATGAAGGTAGCGATTTTCTGCAAGTTATGGACCAAATCGATACAAATCTCATTCGTTTTGCTGGCGGCACTATTTCCGAAGAGCATTTTGATATCACCGATCCTGACGCGACCCGGGTCACGAACGTTATGCACCTGATCCATCCGGAGCTTATTCCGGAGCGGACCAATGGTGTGCCGATCACACGGACCGTCACGCCTCTGAGCGATTATCTGAACTATGTGAACGAAATTGAAGGCGATCCGGTCATCGTTCTCCCGACATACCGGTTCTTCGATCAGGAAACTCGCGGGATCACCTCAAACGCCGAGGCAGACATTCGCGAGTTCGTGCGTGACGTGCTTGCGGATGAGTATGGTGATGTCGACAAGCTGACGATCGAGATCGGCAACGAGTACTATCAGGATTTCCGTTTCAACTGGACATTGACCGAGTTTGGTAGCCTGCAGGCTCAGATCGCCGAGTGGATTGACGACGAAGTCAGCTCTTTGGGATTGCGCGAAGATCTGACTTTGTTGGCGCAAGCTGCGCGCAACTTCAATGACAACATCTCGCTTGCTTCGCACTTTCCGCCTGCCAGCCAGGCAACGGTGGACGGCGTGATCCTGCACTTCTACGGCACCAGCTCGATCGGTGATCCGCTGCGCATGGGTGCAAACATCCCGCGTGAACTCAGCGAAACCACGCAAGCCTGGACATCACGCCTGGGCGAAGATTTCGATATCGCAGTCACCGAGTGGAACGTGGGTGAAAGTGGCGAAGATACGACCATTGTGAATGGCATCATGCGCTCGGCCCCATTGCTGCACATGTTTGCCGAAATGGTCCGTGGCGGCGTCGACATGAGCATGCTCTGGGCTGCTCGTACGGATGGACCATCAGGCCTCAGCCTGCGCAGCGAATCCGGTAGCGAGCTGACGCCCACCGGATACTTCTACAAGATGCTCACCGAAAGCACGAACGGCAAGCGGTTGGTCGATCCCGGTGCAACCGGGCACAAGTTGCTCGACCAGTCAGGCCAGCATGTCGGATACACTTACACATTCGAGAACGATGGCCGCTCGGTGACGTACTTCGCCTCGGGTGTCAACGAGGCAATCCAGTTGTCCGCAGACCTCACTGCACAGATGCAGAGCGGTGCCTACACCTACACACGCACTCTGGACGTTGTGGAAGGCGACCAGATCAACGGCTATTACTCAGATGCCGCCATCACCTATGACGCAGAGATCAATCTGGAAGTTCGGGGTGGCCAGCAGGTCTTCCAGATCGAGCTTGGCGCCTACGAACTGGTGGAACTTCACGTGGTCCATGGCCAGGGTGTCGTCAAGGAAGGTGACACCGAAAACAACATCGCGGACAATCTGGTCGGCAGCGATTTTGATGACAAGCTGGCCGGTAGCCTCGGCTGGGACAAGCTGGACGGGCTTGGTGGCAATGATCTGCTGGATGGTGGCAATGGCAAGGACATCCTGCGCGGCAAGTCTGGCGACGACATCCTCTTCGGTGACAACGGCAAGGACCACCTCATGGGGGGTGCGGGCAACGACGAGCT
>JBGCFK010000474.1:0-4370 GCA_045106875.1 Paracoccaceae bacterium
TTGCCACTTGCGCCCCCTCCCGGATCGGGAGGGTCGGGGTGGGCTGACGCGAGGGCATCCGGACGACCTTCAGGTCGTGAGGTCCGTTTGCCATGACCGCGACAGTCCATATCGGCTGCGGCGCAGGATTCATGGGCGACCGGTTCGATGCCTCCTTGCCGATACTGGCGGACATGAAATCCCGTGAAGGATCAAAATACCTGATGTTCGAGGTCCTGGCCGAACGCACGCTTGCCGTCGCGCAGAACGTCCGACGCGAAGACCCTACCAAGGGCTACTCCCCCTATCTCGACCACTATGTTCGCCCAGCACTCGCATTGGCAAAAGCCCGGGGCGTGACCATCGTCTCGAACATGGGCGCTGCCAACCCCGTGGGCGCTGCGCACAGGGTGCTGGAGATAGCGGCAGAGGAGGGCCTCAGCGGCCTGCGTGTTGCCGTTCTGCTGGGTGACGACCTGTTGGAGCATATCCCGGCCACCGAGATCGCCGCCATGCCAACGATGGAAGGCATCGGTTTCGATGGCAGGCCCATCGTCGCCGCCAATGCCTATCTGGGCGCCCGGTCCGTGGCAGAGGCCGTGGCGACAGGCGCGGATGTCGTGCTGGTCGGGCGCACGACCGACAGCGCGCTGGCACTCGGACCGCTGATCCATGAGTTTGGCTGGACCGCGGACGATCTGGACAGGCTCGCACAGGGAACTGTCACCGGCCACCTGCTTGAATGCGGAGGACAGGTCACAGGTTGCTATTTCGCAGACCCGGGGTTCAAGGATGTGCCACGTCTCAGCGAGGCAGGCTTTCCCATCGCCGAATGCGCGCCGGACGGTACGTTCACGATCACCAAACCTGCAGGAACGGGCGGGTTGGTGGACAGACGCACCGTCACGGAGCAGCTGTTATACGAGATGCACGACCCGGCAGCGTATCTGGTGCCGGACGTGACACTCGATTGCACACGGCTGCAAGCCGAGGAAACCGGCCCCGACAGGGTGACCATCACAGGCGCGCGCGGGCACATGCCAACACCGACACTCAAGGCAACAGTGTCGGTTGACGGTGGCTGGCTGGGTGAGGCCTTCCTTACATATGCAGGACCGAATGCACTGGCACGGGCTGACCTTGCGGGGCAGATCGTGCGCGAGCGGCTTGTTGCACAAGGCACGAACGAGCCCATCCGGATCGAGACGCTGGGCGCCTATGCAACGCTGGACGGCGGAAGCGAGGCCAGACGAACATCCCGATCGCTGCCGACGGATGGCGAGTACACGGTGCGGGTCGCAACCCAGTCGGTAGACAAGGCCAAGGCCCAACAAGTCTGCGACGAGCTGATGATGCTCTATTGCTCGGGCCCCGCGGGCGGCGGCGGATATCGGGCCTCGGTGACATCTCAGATCGCCACGGCCTCCGTCCTGATACCGCGGGAACGCATCGAGCCTTCCGTCCGAGTGGAGGTGTTCGAATGAGGGTACCCGTGCATGCCATTGCCCATGGCCGCGCAGGCGACAAGGGCGACACCTCGAACGTTTCGGTGATCGCCTACCGCGCAGAAGCCTGGCCATATCTTCTGGAACAAGTCACGCCAGATACCGTGCAGCAAGCGTTCGCCCACCTGGGCGTCACTCAGACCCGCCGATACGAGCTGCCGAATCTGCATGCGCTCAATTTCGTCATAGAGGGTGCGCTCATGGGCGGCGTCAACGCGTCTTTGGGCTTGGACCGTCACGGAAAGACGCTATCGTTTCTGTTGCTGGGGGAGGTCATGGTCGACGTACCGCCGGACTGCCTGCCCGAAGGCTCGCCCTATCTGAACGCTTAAGGAGAACCCCATGCCTGTAATCGACCGCATCTCCGAATTTGCAGAGGACATCACCGCCTGGCGCCGCGATTTCCACGAGCATCCCGAACTGGGGATGGAGGAAGTGAGAACCTCCGGCATCGTGGCCGATCTGCTTCGGAGATGGGGGATCGAGACGCACACCAATGTCGGCAATACCGGCGTCGTTGGGATCCTGCACGGCAACAAGGGCGAGGGTCGGCGGATCGGCTTGCGCGCGGATATGGACGCGCTGCCGATAGACGAACGGACGAACCTCCCGTTTTCCTCGAAGACACCCGGCGTGATGCATGCCTGTGGCCATGATGCGCACACGGCCATGCTGCTGGGCGCGGCAAAATACCTGGCCGAAACGCGCGATTTTGCGGGCACTGCCGTCTTCATCTTCCAGCCCGCCGAAGAGGGCCTGGGCGGTGCTCGTGCCATGCTTGCGGATGATCTGTTCGACCGTTTTCCCTGCGACGAGATCTACGGGATGCACAACAGCCCCTATCATCCGCCCGAGAAAGTCGGCGTCAAACCCGGCGAGGCAATGGCAGGCGCGGACTTCTTTGACTTTCACATTCGCGGCTACGGCAGTCACGCGGCCATGCCGGAACGGGCGCGCGATCCCATCCTGATCGCCACCGCTCTGGTTCAACAGTTGCAGTCCATCGTGGCGCGCAACGTGCCTCCGACCGAACCGCTGGTCCTGTCGGTCACACAGATCCACGCAGGGGCCGCCTATAACGTGATCCCGTCGGATTGCACGATCTCGGGCACCATGCGTTACTTCGATACGGACACCGCCAACATGGTGCGCCAGCGGATGAAGGATCTGGCGACGGGGCTGGGGATGGCATACGGCGTCGAGATCGAATTCGTGAACCGCGAGATCTTTGACGTGCTGGTCAATGATCAGGCGCTCGCGCATGTGATGCTGGAGGTCGCGGCCGAGGTTGTGGGCGCCGAGAACACCGAGGTCACACCCAAGGTCAAGACTGGGTCCGAAGATTTCGCCGACATGCTTCGCGTCGTCCCCGGCGCTTACTGCACGGTCGGGCATTCGGGCGATGTGCCGCTCCACAATGACGGGTTCGTGCTGGGCGAGGAAATGCTGCCGGTGGGCGCTTCCATCTATGCCAAGCTGATCGAGCGGCGCACGGCAGCATGAGGATACCGGGATGACCGATTTCAACGCCCTCCCCTTCGATGACGACGCCATGGTCGCGGGCCTGAAGCCCTGGGTTGAATGCGAAAGTCCTACGCATGACGCTGCAGCCGTTGACCGGATGATTGATCTGGCGACCTATGACCTTGCGGCAATGGGCGCTTCGATCGAGCGCATTCCGGGGCGCATGGGCTGCGGTGGGTCGGTGCGTGCGACGTTCCCTCATCCGAACGCCGGATCGCCGGGCATCCTGATCGCGGGGCATATGGACACCGTGCATCCCGTGGGCACTCTGGACGTGCTGCCTTTCCGGCGCGAGGGCAACAAGTGCTGGGGCCCCGGCATTCAGGACATGAAATCCGGGAACTATGTCAGCCTCGAAGCCATTCGCCAGTTGGCCCGTGCCAGTATTGAAACACCCCTTCCCGTAACAGTGCTCTTCACGCCTGATGAAGAGATCGGCACACCCTCGACCCGCAATCTGATAGAGGCGAGTGCGGCGACCCAGAAGTACGTTCTGGTGCCAGAGCCCTCTTGGGCCAATGGCCGGGTTGTCTGGGGCCGATACGCCATCGCCCGCTTCAACCTTGAGACCATCGGAAAGCCGAACCATGCCGGCGTTGACCCGCGCAAGGGCGTGTCAGCAGTGCGCGAGATGGCCAAGCGTACGCTGGAGATCGAGGCGATGACCACGGATGACACGACATTCTCGGTTGGCTGCGTGCAGGCGGATCAGCTTCATGTAAACTGCGTGCCGTCCGGGTGCTCTGCGCAGGCAATCTGCATGGCCAAGAAGCAATCGGATCTGGACGCCGCAGTTGAGAAAATGTTGTCGCTGACGACGACGGCAGGCGAGGTACAGTTTCATGTGACCCGCGGAGTGACTCGCCCGGTCTGGGAACCGGACGCGGGCACCAAAGCGCTTTACGAGCACGCACGCGGACTGGCTCAGGATCTCGGCTTTGACATCCCGGCAGAGATGGCGGGTGGCGGCTCGGATGGCAACTTCACAGGCGCCATGGGGATCGCAACGCTGGACAGCCTGGGTCCGCGCGGCGCGGGATTGCATACGCTCACGGAGCATATCGAGATCGACAGCCTGGCCGAACGTGGAAAACTGATCGCAGGACTTCTCGCAACGCTTCGGTAGGGGCGCATCAGCAGCCACAGTCGCCAACACCTCGCACCAGGCGAAGCCGACCGTGCGAGGGAAAGGACGTGTAAGCGCATGCAAGTGCGCGCACTCAATCTGCTTCAGAGTTTGGTTGCAGTAGCGGGCGGTGCCTGAATTCTAACGCGAAGTGCAACGTTCTATGCGAAGCGCAATCTGACATCTTTGCCGAGCTCTGAAAAGAGGACCTGCAAGGGAGTCCGGTAGTCCAGGCA
>JBGCFK010000475.1:0-23420 GCA_045106875.1 Paracoccaceae bacterium
TCCATCGCCGCACCGTCAAGCACGCGGTGTACCGGCCGAGCTGGGATGACCCCCGGCGCCTGGCGTTCACGCGGGACCTGGCCGAGATTGCGATCTGTGTGACGGGGGCTCACTATCGGGCCGAGTTCGAGTGGTGGGCGCATTCGAGGTTCGCACATGAAGAGGGGGTGCCGGAGGCGATCACCGAGGCAATTCGCTTGGGACAGGAGCCTGTGTTCGAAGATCCGAAGTCCAAGGTCGTATACGACACCGCGCGCGCGCTGAACCTGCGGCACAAGCTGTCGGATGCCGAGTTCACTGAAGCTCGGCAGGTGTTGGGTGAAGAAGGGCTGACAGACGTGATTGGGCTCTGCGGGTACTACGCATTGGTGTCGCTGACGCTGAACGCCTATGAAGTCGACACGCCGGACGGGTCTCGTGCTTTTGAATGACCTGACGAGACAGTGCGTCGCCCGCAGCATTCTCCTGCGCTGATCAGCCCACCATCGTGACCTGATCGGCGCTGGCCACCGCACACTTGGAAGCCTCTCGCGGGCTGAACGACGGGCATGGCGGCAAGACCGTAAGCGCCCGGTGATGTCAGTTCCGACAGCTTGGGTTGTTCGATGGTCTGGCTCAGGTTTTCCTGGAATTGGTCGAAATGCTTTCGGATGGGAAGTGAAGCGTTGACGTCGAGTCGATCTCGACCTTTTGGAGAACTTTGGGAAAGGTGGCTTTCTCCAAGAGCCCTCCACCTGAGGCGTCGTCCAGATCGTCTTCACTGATATCCTCGGGGCCTGATTGATCTTTGCTCTGCATGGGAAAACCCACTCCGGTTGGAATGATATAGCGTGAAAGTGGCGGTCCTACTCGAACCGACTGACAAGAGGACCGACCGATCTGCACGCGCTGGTCGTACCAGACGCTCCACTCCCGTTTTTCACAGCAAACGCACTGGCGGCGCCAAGAAGGGTAGACGTCATGTCTGCACTGATACCAGCATCCAGAGCCCAGCCCGACGGCCACGCTGCGCCATCCCAGCCCCGCCAATGTCCACTTCTTCCAAATGGATACTGTCTCCCATGAGTGGGCAGCGTCAGAGCGGGCACGCAGGATGGTTACGGTAGGCCTCAGGAAATGCGCAGACATGATGCAGTCTTGTTTGCGCCTGCATGGCACCCTGAAGCTGAGTTTGACGTGGATGAAAGTGCAGGAGGTCAATCCTGATCTACGCGCTTTCAACGACGACGTTGTGACGGCAGGACGTCGCTCGAAGCCTGAACAATATTCACCTATTGCTGAACGCCAGAAACATGCTTGCCAGAAACGCCAAGAAACTCGGCAGTGCCCTCGAGCCCGGGCACAATGGTGCAAAACGTCTCGACGCGGAAATGGGCAAGTTTGTCGCCGTCATCAGAGAGCATGGGACCCTTAAAGAAGCGATCACTTTGAGCGGCTCGTGTCGACTTCCTGTACATACGCTTGCCATACGCTTGCGGTACAGATGCCATACGGGGGCAATCCCGACGGCAGCTTGGCATCAGGCGGAGAAATACTGATCCGCAGGTAGGAACCTTGCCAGGTTTGCGGCGTCCGCCCAGTTGCGTTCCTCTGCCCTTGTGCCGATCATGACGACTGTATCCGAAGGCAGTTTCAGTGGATCAAGTGCGTCACGGATCGCGGTTCGACCCTCCGGCCAACTCGCAGGCTCAACAGGCGCTTTGGCGGTACTTGCGAACGTAATCCGGGCTGTTTCAGTCAACTGTTTTGCCAGGACCTGAGGATCCGAATCCGGCGCGCCCAGAAGCAAGCGCTCACAGCGCTCAAGCCCGCGCAGTTTGGATTCCACGGGCTCTGGCAGGTCTATGGACTTTTCCAAGTGAAGTCCCAAGGCATTGCAGGTAAACAGAAATCCAACAATGTCGCGTCCGGTTCCAAGCAGGATGGACGCATATTGCGGATAGGCGAGCCCAAGTTGTTTTGCCCGCGCCACCCGCCGTTTCAAGATCTCGATGGGCAGGCGCGGCAAAAGCTCGGCTCGGGCTTTCTTCCATGCAAACCGGCGAAAACTCTGGTGAGGGTCCAGGGGAGGGCCTTCGTTGTGACCGATCCCCGGCAGGCGCTCCCCGTCGAAGGACGAAAACGGCGCGCGTGGGATCAAGGGCCGGTCCATTCGATCTGGCAGATCTCTGCCGAGCGCCCGTCGAGGTTCCATACCCGTCCAAAATCGCGGACCTTGCCCTTTATCGCCTTGGCGACCGTGATGTCCGGGCCCATCCAGTACTTGGTGTTGGTGACCTTCAGTTCTTGCTCGGGGTCCGCGCCGCCCACGGGCTGCACTGCGCCCACCACCTTCTTGCCGACTGTGATGGAACGGATATTGCCCTCGGTCGTGAAAGTGATCTCCTCTCGGGTAGCCCCCTTGTATTCGCTGACCAGAAGACGGAAGAGACCCGTTGTGCCCCTTGCATTGCCCGAGAAGATGGCCTCGAGTGCCGCGAACTGCGACTTGCTGGCGCGCTCGTCGATATAGGCCGCGGCCTTCCAGTTGCCCTCGCCCATCGACCCCGGAATATCCAAGAACATGGCCACGTTCAGACCGGTGAGATCGGTGCCGTGGAAATTGCCGTCATCGATGCGCACGGCGAGCCATGCCTTGCAGCTGCCCTCGGTCGGCGGGTGCTCGCCCAGACTGACCACGCACGGACAGAAGACCGTGCAGTTGCAGTTCAGCACCAGCTCGCCATTGACGTGCCAGCCTTCGGGATTGTCGATATGCGGGACGAGATCGGTGCTCGGCATGCGCGCGCTGATCGAGCTTGGCAGCTTCGTCGATTTTGCCCGGGTCTTGCGCTTGACGGGTTTTTCCTTGGTCTTGGCCATGACTTGAGTGTCCTCAAATAAGTGTCGAGAGAAGAGTGACGGACCCGGCGCCGATCATCAGGACCCCGGCATGACGGCCCCAGTGATCTGCGCCGGGCAGAATTTTCTCGCCTAGCATGACAAGGCCGAGCAGCGCCATCCACACGAGGTTCATCGTGCCCGTGGCGAACATCAGCAGCATCAGCGCCCAGCAACAGCCGACGCAGATCACGCCATGCAGCATGCCGAGGCGCAGCGTGCCGGGCATGGTCTCGGTCCAGTGGCGCATCAGGAAGAGCATGGGATTGCGGCATTCGGCGAGGCAGGCCTGCTTGAGGGCGCTCAGCTGATAGACCCCCGCGACAAGGATGATGCCGCCCGCAGCGGCAGCGGTGGGTATCTGGTCAACCGGGACGGTTCTGAGCCCCGTCTGGGCTGCAGCTGCGATGGCCGAGAACACCCACCACGCGACCAGGTATCCTGCGATGAACAGGCTGATGCGAAGCGCGCGACCGTCCTCCATCCGCCGGGCGAGCGATACATATAGCAGGATTGCCGGCATTGCAGTAGGCAGCATCATGGCGATCGACATAAGCAACCACATGAGAAGAACGCTGGGGTAGAACGACAGCCCGATCGCGCCGCCGATCCGCAGGCAGAGCGCTTCGATCGTGTCCAGCGCAAACACCGCCCCGCTATGTGCCGAGATCAGGGCGATCCACGCCGCGATCGTCATCAGCGCCATGCCCGCAAGGGTCAGTGCATGCAGCCCGCTGAGGTCCTGGGGACGCAGGTTCACCGCTGCCAGCCCGACATCTCAGAACCGCCTGACAACCCAGACACGCTTGACATACCTAGCGAAATACCGTGCACGCTTTTACACGTTGCCAGCCACAAAACGGTTGCAACCAGCGATGCAAGTACAGCTGTGATGACACGGGGATCGTCGGCATATCGGGAAATCAGGCGTGCGCTCATTGGCTTTCCAAAGGTTTTGGTGGCTGGCCGATCAACAGATCTCACTTGTAGTTTTCGAGTTGCCATCAAACCCGTGAAGTGACAGGTGTCAACCTAAACCGCTCACCTGTCCGTCACGATTATTGCACGAGGAGGGTTACTGATGCTCGACATGGACTTCATTCGTTCCCGGTTTCCGGCGTTCTCCGAGCCTTCTCTGGAAGGTTGGGCCATGTTCGAGAACGCAGGCGGGTCCTATGCCTGCGCGCAGGTCATTGACCGACTGACCACGTTCTATACGCAAACCAAGGTGCAGCCCTATTGGGATTTCCCGGCATCTGCCGAGGGCGGCGCGCGTATGGACGAGTCGCGGACCCGGCTTGCAGCAATGATGGGTGTTGGCGACGACGAGATCCATTTTGGCCCCTCTACGACACAGAACACATACGTACTGGCCCAGGCTGTCCGTGAGGCCTTCACGCAAGGTGACGAGATCGTTGTCACCGATCAGGACCATGAGGCGAACTCTGGGTATTGGCGAAGGCTGGCCGACGACGGCTTTGTTGTCCGTGAATGGAAGGTGGACCCGGAGACCGGCCATCTGGATACGGCGCTGCTGCCAGATCTGCTGAGCGATAAGACCCGCATCGTCGCGTTTCCACATGCGTCGAACATCGTGGCAGAGATCAATCCAGTGACAGAGATCTGCGAGGTGATCCGCGAAGCTGGTGCGATCTCGGTGGTGGATGGTGTCTCTTACGCGCCGCACGGGATCCCGGATGTCGCGGCTCTGGGCGCGGACATCTACATGTTCTCGGCGTACAAGACCCATGGACCACATCAGGGTGTGATGACGGCGCGCATGTCCGCAGCCAGATGTCTTGTGCCGCAGGGACATGGGTTCAACGCTGACAATCCACGCAGCTGGTTCACGCCCGCGGGGCCAGACCATGCTCAACAAGGTGCGCTCGCCGGAATGGTCGACTATGCCGAAGCGTTGTCGGCGCAGCATGGTGGTGTGTCCGCCAATGATCTGATGCGCGGACAGGAAATCGCCCTGATGCGCCCGCTGATGGAGTGGCTGTCAGGACGCAATGATGTGCGGTTGCTGGGCCCCACGGACCCTGAGCGCCGGGCACCGACGATCAGCCTTGCGCACCGCCGTTCGGGAGAAGAACTGGCGAACGAGCTGGCCGCACACAAGGTTATGGCGGGAGGCGGCTGCTTCTACTCGGATCGCTGCGTCGCGGCGCAGGGTGTGCCGGTGGATCACGGCGTTCTGCGCGTGTCCTTCCTGCACTACAATACCGAGGCCGAGATCACGCAGCTGGTAGAGGCATTGGATCAGGTTCTTTGAGGGCGGTTTCTTGAGAATAGTCGGAGGGCGTCACAAGGGCACTCGATTGGCCGCGCCTGGCGCTGATGGCGGGGGCAAGGCACATCTTCGGCCAACTTCGGACCGCGTGCGGGAATCGCTGTTCAACGTGCTTGAGCACGGAGACTATCCCCCCATCGAGGGTGCGCGCGTCCTTGATATCTTCGCAGGGACGGGCGCGCTGGGTCTGGAAGCCCTGTCTCGCGGTGCTGCATGGGCAGTCTTCATCGACGACGGTGTTGCCGCGCGCGGGCTTATCCGGCAGAACATCGACACGCTGCGCGCGATCGGTCAAACAAAGCTATGGCGCCGCGATGCGACGAAGCTTGGACCGTGCCGTGGTGCGCCCTTTGATCTGATCTTTGCGGACCCTCCTTACGAACAGGGACTCGGATTTAACGCCCTCATCTCAGCGATTGCAGGTGGCTGGATTGCCGAGGGCGCCACGGTCGTGTTGGAGGAAAGCGCGGCAGCAAGGATCGATCCAATGCCCAAGCTCTCACTGATGGATGAACGAAGCTATGGCGATACCCGTATCATGATCTATCGCGCCGAGGGTCTTGGCGCCTTGGCTGCCGGCACGTAGACCAGTCCCGACAGCGAGGAGATCGGACATGCAGATCGGAGCGAAAACCCCTGCAATCGTGACAGGTGGGGCAAGTGGTTTGGGCGAAGCTACGGCACGCGCGCTTTCGGCTCGCGGGGCTAAGGTTACGATCTTTGATATGGATACGGTGCGCGGTGCCAACGTCGCCGAGGAACTTGGTGGTGTTTTTGCCGAAACCAACGTTACTTCGGACGAAAGCGTTCAGGCGGCCATTGCCAAGGCTGTCGCAGCCCACGGCACACCTCGGATCGTGGTCAACTGTGCGGGCATCGCACCACCTGCCAAGACAATCGGGCGTGATGGTCCCATTGATATGGCACACTACGAACAGGTTGTTCAGATCAACCTTTTCGGCACCATGCGGGTGATGTCCAAATGTGCATGGGAAATGGCAAAGGCCGAAGCGCTGGATGATGATGGCGCGCGTGGCGTCTTTTTGAACACGGCCTCGGTCGCGGCGTTTGATGGGCAAATCGGTCAGGCCGCATACGCTTCGTCAAAAGGCGGAGTGGCCGCACTGACCCTTCCAGCTGCGCGGGATCTGGCGCGAAGTGGCATCCGCGTCATGACCATTGCACCAGGTATCTTCGGCACGCCGATGCTGCGTGGCTTGCCGGAAGATGTTCAGGACAGTCTTGCCAAACAGGTCCCGTTCCCCGTGCGGTTGGGCGAGCCAGAGGAATTTGGGAAACTCGTGTGCTTCATCGCCGAGACAGGCTATATGAACGGCGAGGTAATTCGTATGGACGGTGCCATTCGCATGGGGCCAAAATAATCCGACCGAAAAAACGACTGACAGTCAGAAGGAGACTCGAATATGGTCACTCAAGCTGGTGAAAAGATGCCTGCCGCAACTCTGTTTGAAATGACAGCGGACGGCCCGACTCAAGTTGCAAGTGCTGACGTCTTCGCGGGCAAGACCGTCGCAATCTTCGGCGTGCCCGGCGCGTTTACACCGACTTGCCACATGAAACACCTGCCCAGCTTTGTCCAGAACGCGGCAGCGTTGAAAGCCAAGGGCGTGGACGAGATCGTGTGCGTGTCCGTGAACGACCCGTTCGTCATGAAGGAATGGGGCGCTGCCTCGGGCGCGGGCGATGCCGGCATTCGCTGCATCGGGGATTCGTCTGCTGAACTGGCCAAGGGTATGGGGCTGGACTTTGACGCGTCCGCAGCTGGACTTGGCATTCGGAACAAGCGTTTTTCGGCTATCGTGACGGATGGCACAGTCACAGCCATCAACGTCGAGGATGCCCCGGGCCAGATGACCTCGACCTCTGCCGAGGCAATGCTGGAGCAACTCTGACCAATTGTTTTCAGTCGCCCTTCCGGAACGGAGTTCGGTCCGCAAGGGCGGCATTTTCATAGGCGATCGCGTCGCGTTCGCCCTCCAGATAATGCTCAACTGCACCACGAAAATTCGGGTCAGCTATGAAATGCAGTGACCTCGTTGTCACTGGCTCGTAGCCGCGTGCCAGTTTATGTCCGCCCTGCGCCCCTGCTTCCACCCGTTTCAGCCCGTGTTGGATCGCAAACTCGATGGCCTGATAGTAACAGGTCTCGAAATGCAGGCAGGGATGATCTTCCGTGCACCCCCAGTAGCGACCGAACAGCGTTTCGCGGCCAATTATGTTGAGCGCCCCTGCAACCCATTTTCCGTCGCGTTCGCACATGATGAGGAGGAGATCATCGCGCAATCTTTCCTGCGCAATGTCGAAGAACTTTCTTGAAAGGTACGGTGTGCCCCATTTACGCGCTCCCGTATCCTGGTAGAAAACCCAGAATGCGGCCCAGTGTTCTGGTTGGATTTGGTTGCCTGTGAACCAATGGATGGAAACACCGTTTTCGGATGCTTTCTCGCGTTCCTTTCGCAAGGTCTTGCGTTTGCGCGAAGCGAGCGCGCCGAGAAAGTCGTCAAAGCTCTCATAACCGCGGTTCAGCCAGTGAAACTGTTGGTCAGTCCTCTGGAGCAAACCCACATCCCCGCCCCATTCCCATTCATCTTCGGTACAGAAGTTGAAGTGAATGGATGAGATATTGTTCTGCTCGGCCAGTTGTATGGCGCCTTGCAGTAGAGCTGCGCGGTTTGCATTCGTTTCAAACTGAGTGCCTGGCCGTGTAAGAAAGCGCCGTCCAGTTGCCGGAGTAAAAGGAACGGCAGACAAGAGCTTTGGGTAGTAGTTCCCGCCCGCCCGCTCGAATGCATGTGCCCAGCTATGGTCGAAAATGTATTCACCTTGGCTGTGCCCCTTTACGTAAAGCGGCATGACACCAAGCGTTTGTTGGCCTTCCGAGGCAATCAGATGCTGCGCGCCCCAGCCTTCATGTGGCACGGCAGATCCAGACTCCTCGAATGCCGACAAAAAGCTGTGGGTCAGGAACGGATACATCGCCCGACCGCCATCCGCAGCTTCCGGAGCCGCGCATGAATCCCACTCATCCGGATCAATGTCCACCAGACGTGGAGCAACTCGAATTTCTACAAGCGCATCACCGTCCATCACTTCCTCCTGCCCGACACAAAGTGGGGGGAGGGAAGCGGAGGTCAAGCCTGTATCATTCTTCGTTCCAGGCGCGCTGGAAATAGTCCGTGATTGGTTTCAGCAGGTATTGAAACGGCGTGCGTTCGCCTGTTTGTATGTACACCTCGACCGGCATGCCAGCCACCAACTCCAAGCCTTCCAGTTTTGCAAGCTCACCTTCGTTCAATGCGATCTCGGTCTTGTAGTAGGTGAGGCCGGTTTGCTCGTCTGTCGTTGTGTCGCGCGCCATATTCGTCACGTTGCCAAAGAGCTCTGGCGTTGTGCGGGTATTGAACGCCGAGAAGCGCATTACGGTATCCTGGCCCTTGTACACATTGTCGATACTGACGGGATCCACTTGTGCATCGATTACCATTTCCGCATCGCTTGGCACCACGTAGAGGATAGGTTCAGCCGGGCGGATGACGGATTGCAATGCGAAGACTGTGTTGTCCAGCACCACACCGCTCATCGGAGCCCTGATGTCGAGGCGGTTGAGTTGCTCAATCAGCGACAGCCGACGTTCCTTGAGCTCCAGTTCACGAAAGCCCAATTCGCGGGATTCAGCAATTGCTTCCTCCAGCGTGGTTGCGTCCATGCGCAGGAGCTCGATGTCGATCTCGGAAATCTGCCCCTTCAGGCTTGCTATCTGACCAATCAACTGCCCCGCTTCGCCTTCCAGGCGTGCCTCTTCCCGTTCCAGCGCCAGAACACGGGATGCCGGCACGAGCTGCTGCCGGAGCAATCTGCGCATATCGACGAGCTCCTTGCCGATCAGTTCGACCTGACGTGTCATAGCCGCGACTTCGCGGCCAGCGCCCGAAATCTGTTCCTTCAGTTGAAGCTGGCGTTCCTGCATGACCTCGCGCTCGGTCGACATTGACCTCCGCTGCGCGTTCAGAAGCGCCTCCTGACCTAGCCGGAGCTTCTCTACTTCTCGACTTTTTCTCGCAGCCTCAAGTAGTTCTGGGTCAAATTCTATCTCATCCAGTCCAAGCTGAGCGGCTTCGAGGCGGCCTCGACGTGCCATGATTTCATAGAGCTGACCTTCCAATCCTGCCAGCTCGGCACTCAGTGTCGTTCGATCAAGCCTGATGAGCACCTGCCCCGCCTCAACGACATCGCCTTCGCGTACAAGGATTGCATTCACCACACCCCCATCCGGATGCTGCACGACCTGTTTGTTGCTCTCGACCCTCAGTTGGCCTGTTGCAACAACGGCACCAGCCAGATTCGCAGTTGCGGCCCATCCCCCAAAACCACCACCAAGAACCAATACACAGACCAATCCAAACCGAATGAAAGATCCGGCATTCCAGCCATCGGCACCCGCTTTTTGTCCAGCGTCGCCGCCAGGAAGTTGCATTTGCATCATTTTTTGTCTCCCGTCAGTCCGACGGTGGTTGTCGTTGGCGAAAGCGAGGCGCCTCCTGGTCCTGCCACAGTGCCCGGCGCAACCTTCACGCCTGGAGCAGTCTGACTTGACCCCTCCGCGGCTGCGGCATCCTTGCCGACCAGCTGCGGATAGTTACGTGTGCGTTTCTTAAGTACCTCGTCGCGCGGCCCGAACTCCACCTGGACGCCCTTGTCGATCATCAACAGGTAGTCACATGCAGCGATTGCGCTAGGCCTGTGTGCCATGATGATCACGACACGCCCACGGCCCTTGGCGTCGCGGATGGCGTCAACAAGTGCCTGCTCGCCCTGAGCGTCCAAATTCGCGTTTGGTTCGTCCAGAATCAGCACAGGTGGATCACCATAAAGTGCGCGCGCGAGAGCCACGCGCTGACGCTGGCCACCTGAAAGACGTTGCCCACCTGCGCCAATTTCCGTGTCGTAGCCTTGACTGAGGCTCAGTAACAATTCGTGCGCACCTGCACGTTGCGCTGCCTGTACGATCGCTTGCGAGTCAGGTTGCGGGTCGAGGCGCGCAATATTGTCTGCCACCGTGCCTGAAAGCAGCCCCACTTCCTGCGGCAGATACCCGATATACTTCCCAAGCTCATCTGATGGCCATTGATCGAGCGCCGCGCCGTCGATGCGGATTGATCCGGCGGCTGGTGGCCAGATTCCGGTGAGCACTTTGGCAAGCGTCGTTTTCCCGGCGCCCGATGGGCCAATCACGCCGAGAGCTGTGCCAGGTTCGATCTTAAAAGTAATCCCGCGCAGCACCGGCACCTGATCGCCGGGCGCCACGACGGCAAGCTGTTTCGCCTCGACGAACCCCTTGGGTGCGGGCAATTCAGTCTTGGGCGGCTGAGGAGGCGTCTTTTCGAGGATCTCGGAAAGAGCAAACCACCCACGCCAGGCGCGCTGAAACAACCCCCATTGGCCGATTGCCTGCTCGATAGGGGCGAGGGCTCGGCCCATTAGAATTGAGCCAGCAATCATCATCCCGGGAGAGATTTCTTGTTGCAGCACCAGGTATGCGCCGGCCGCCAGCATGAAGCTTTGAAGATAGAACCTCAGCGCCTTGGAGCCGGATGTGTAGCTTGCCGTGGTGTCAGACGCCTCAATCTGCTTCGAAAGGGATTTCTCGCGAAGTCCGCTCCAACGCGCCATGCCTTTTGAGCGCATTCCAAGCGCCTGAACTGGTTCCGCGTTCTGACGGAGTGCTTCGCCCAGGTTTTCAGCCTCGGCGCTGGCCATCTGGGATTCTGCATTTGGACGCTTCGAGCGCCATTGATTGAGCGCCGTGAGACTCATCAGCACTATCATGCCGCCAACCGCGACCCAGCCGAGTAGGGGATGGAACATGAAGATCGCAGCAGTGAATATGGGTGTCCAAGGGATGTCGAACATCGCGAATGGAGCGGGCCCGGACAGAAGTTGTCGGCATGCATCGAGATCGCGCGCTGCGGTATTTGGTCGGGCACGATCTGACGGAGCGATGGAGCGGCGCAAAACGGCTTCGAACACACGAATGTCCAGCATGCTCTGGAATTTGGCGCCTGCGCGCGCCATCACACGGCCACGCGCGTATTCCAATAGGCCCATCATCAGGAAAAGCCCGGTCACCAGCAGCAGCAATGCCACAAGTGTCTCCTGTGACCGGCTTGAAAGCACCCGGTCATAGGTCTGCAGCATGAACAGCGGTCCCGTCAGCATCAGCAAGTTGACAAAGATGCTGAAAACCATGACCGACCAAAAATGCCGGCGGCACTCTTTTCGGGCGGCTCGAAGCTCGGCCAACCCTTTAGCATTTTCCGTGTTGGACACTGTTTGGACCTGTAATGTTGTTCGCGCCTGATCTTGGGCGCGAAGCCTTAACATAGAATAAGTGCTTTTCGAGGCTGAAGTTACCAATTTTCGATACCATCTTTTGATGATGCAATTTTGACTGGAGGCTGAGTGATCAATTCTGTTGCTTGTCCGCAACGCGGGGCTTGGCGAACGACGGAAGAATGCGTATTCTGGCGTTGTATGGACAACAGTGTCATATGCCCCACGAAAGCGTGCGGTGCGCGTGGTTTGAGGCAAAGTGGGGGGCAGAATGATCAGTCTGCGTAAGATTGTCGGGGTGGTGATGTTGTGCGCCCTGCAGGCGGCGTGTGCGGCGGCGACTGATGATGAGCTGATTGCCGACCCGTACGAGGGGTTCAATCGGTCCGTGCACAGTGTCAACAAGGGCCTCGACCAGGCAATCCTGCGCCCGGCATCTCAGGCCTATGATTTTGTGACACCGACCTTGTTTCGGTTTCTGTTTGCGAACGCGATCAGCCATTTGGAGCTGCCCAACGTCTTCGTGAACCAGGTTTTGCAAGGTGAAGGAGAAGAGGCGCTTTCGACATTGGGTCGCTTTGCGGTGAACACCGTTTATGGTGCAGCAGGGGCGCTAGACCCGGCAACTGAGCTTGGTTTGCCGAAGGAAAGTACAGATTTTGGGCTGACACTGGCGAGCTGGGGTATGCCTGAAGGCGCTTATGTGGAGCTTCCGCTGTTTGGTCCGTCGAGTGAACGCGATGCGGTTGGATTTTTGGTAGACTTTGTTCTGTCACCAACAACTTATGTGTCGGGCGGTAGCGAGCCTATCGTCCAGGCCGCGTTGACCGCTGTCCGCCCTGTGGACATTCTTGAAAGCCGTTCGCGGCGCGGTGCGCTGATAGATGATCTGCTTTATCGATCAGAGGATAGTTACGTCAGCGTTAGAACAAACTATATCCAGAACCGACGCCGTCGCGTTTCAGGCGGCGAGACGGATATCGATGACTTGCCCGATCTGTTCGGGAATTGATCGCCTGCAAGGCGAGACTGTGAGGACATGATGGAACGTAAATCCAAACTGACCACCCGTCGGGTGTTTATGGCTGCAAGTGCCGCAGCAAGCGCGCTGTTCAGCGCGGGCTCTGCTCTGGCATTGACTGAAAACGAAGCCAAATCGCTTGTCGAGACGACCCTTGGAGAGCTTTTTGGGATTCTGAAGGGCACCGTCGAGCCGGCGAAGCTGGCTCCGAAGTTGCGCGGGATCATGGAAGCTCGGGGCAACATGCCGCTGATTGCGAAGTTTTCAGCTGGGCGCGTGTGGGGAGACATGAATTCGGATCAACAGACGCGTTACTCGGCGGCTTTCGCAAAGTTTGTATCCGTGACATACGCTCGCCGCTTCCGCGAGATTACGGGTGAGCCGAAGGTGAACATCGGAAAGATCATTGATGCGGGACGCAAGGGTGTGCTGGTCGAAACACCGTTTGACGGTCCGCAAGGCGAGAAAATTGCCGTTGAGTGGCTCGTCAGCGACCGGGCTGGCCGCGTCGAGATCATTGACCTCATCGTCGAAGGAATTTCGATGGCCACAACCCAACGCGAAGAAATTTCGGCGATGTACGAAAAGCGCGGAAACGATGTTGAGGCGCTGATAAGTGATCTCAATTCTGGAACATAGGACCTGTGCCTCTCATG
Source organism: Paracoccaceae bacterium (assembly GCA_045106875.1). Lineage (GTDB taxonomy): Bacteria > Pseudomonadota > Alphaproteobacteria > Rhodobacterales > Rhodobacteraceae > Thermohalobaculum. The sequence continues at coordinate 13,202 of JBGCFK010000475.1, forward strand.
GGTTTGCCCAGGGCGTTTCCATCTCGTCTTGGGTGGCCTAACCGAACGCCGTCACCATGAGCACAGCATATGCCGTAAGAGCAAAGGCTGGTGCGAAAAAGTGGATGCTCGCCATTGGCGGACCTTTCCTGCTGACGGGCATGACACCCTTTGACGCACGCTGGCCTGATCTCACCTAATAACAGGTTAACGACGCGACGCGTGCGCGCGCCGAAATTCTTCAATTTGTCTTCAACGAGCCCGAGGAATACCCGTCCTCCCGCCAAATGATGGGGAAGAAGCTCTCATCCATCTCATCTGAGCCTTGCCGGCGATACCGGCTGTAGATAGGGCTAATGCCGTCCGAGAACCGAGCTTCCGACGACATGCAATGAGAAACCAACGACCGGCGCGGCACGCCGCGCGCATTGGTGCGGGAGCCATGCCAGGTTCGGCCGTGGTGGAGTACCGCGCTACCGGCTGGTACTTCTATGGGAACGATCTTTGGCTGGTCTCGTCCTGCTGCTGCGGCTGCTCGGTGCATGTCCGCCAGCGGATCCTCGGGCGCGTGGAATTGTTCGATGGGTGGCGCCAAAGGCCACAGATGCGAGCCCGGCACGTACTCAATCGTCCCGCCATCTGCAGTCGTGTCGTCCAGCGTCATCCAGCAGGTCATCATCTCGGCAGGGGCGATCCAGGACTGGTAGCTTTCATCCTGGTGGAACCCCAGTGCCTTTGCCCCGGGTGGCTTCCAGAGAACGTTGTCCTGATTGAGCCGGGCTCCGGGCCAGCCGCGCAGCCGTGCGCACGCTTCGCCAATGTCAGCGCGCAGCACGATGTTGGCGATCACCGGATCCGACTTCCAGCCATTGCAGATCTGCCGCGTCACATCCTCGCGGCTTCCGGGTCGCCAATTCCATTCGTCCGGTTGCAGACCTGTGACGAAGTCGCCGGCGAATAGCGGCGCGAACCGCGTTGCGGCTGCTGCGATCATATCGCGGTCCAGAACATCCTCCAAGACCACGAACCCGTCGCGCTCGAACGCTCGCCTGTCATCGTCTGTCAACCGGATCATAGTGCCGACCTCTGCTTGCATCCCGCGAAACGGGCCGTATATACCGCGGAGCACTCTGGGAGACCACCCGGGCAAAAGATAACGAGAGACACATGTTCAGCACGCCTGCCTACGCACAAGCCGCCGGAGGAGCCGGTGGCGGCGATCTCATCGCATCTATGGCACCATTGGTGCTTATCTTCGTGATCTTCTACTTCTTGCTCATCCGACCGCAGCAAAAGCGCGCCAAGGAGCACAAGAATCTGGTCGAGAACCTGCGCCGCAACGACCGTGTGGTGACAGGCGGCGGGATCATTGGAAAAGTCACAAAAGTTGGCGAGGACGAGGAGATCGAGGTTGAGATCTCCGAAGGAACGAAGGTGAAGCTGTACCGCTCGACCATCACAGCGGTGCTTTCCAAGACCGATCCTGCCAAGTCCGACGCAAAAGGCTGATCCTGAAAGGGGCGTGCGCCCATGCTATACTTCGCCCCCTGGAAGAAAATCGCGATCATCCTGATCTGTTTGGCTGGAATCGTCTTTTCGGCGCCAAATATCTGGTACGAACGCGCCGATACGGCCGCACGCGCGACCTCGGCCATCGAGGCGGAGCGCTATGGCGGGGAAAACCAACCCACGCTTGCCGAGTTGCAGGAACAACAGGCGGGGTGGCCTTCCTACCTTCCGCCAAACGTCGTCAATCTTGGCCTTGATCTACGCGGCGGCGTGCACCTGCTGGTCGAAGTGCAGGTTCAGGAAGTCTTCGACCTCCGCCTGAAGGAACTGCGGCGTGATGCGTTCAACGCACTGCGTGAAGAGAAAATCCGTCGGACGATCAACATCCGGCCCGATCATGTGCTGGTCCAGATCACCAATCCTGCTGATGTCGAGCGCGCTGGGCAGGTACTTGGCGGGTTAGCGCAGCCGATCGGTGGTGGCATTGGTGGCGGATTTGGTGTGCCGGGCGCGACGCTGGGGCAGACGGATCTGGATGTCAGCCGCGACGGCAATGGATACCGCATAGCATTGTCCGAGGCTGGGCAAGGCGAGATCATCAACAGGACGATGGCGCAATCGGTCGAGATCATGCGCCGCAGGATTGATGAAACGGGTACGCGAGAACCTACTATTCAGCGTCAGGGTCTGAACCGCATTCTGATTCAGGTGCCGGGACTGGGTTCATCTGCCGAGTTGTTGGAGATCATCGGCAAGACCGCCAAGCTGACCTTTCATCACGTCGTCGCGCTGGGTCAGGACGCTCAGAGTGCAGGGCCAGGGCAGATCATGGTGCCGGGCTCTGCTGTGTCCAGCTTCCCGGGCGAGCCATATGTTCTGGACGAGACGCCCATTCTCAGCGGCGACAATCTCGTTGATGCCCAACTGGGTTTTGATCCCGATAACGGCTTGCCGGTCGTCAATTTCCGATTTGACTCGGCCGGAGCGCGAATCTTCGGCGACTATACCGCCGCCAATGTTGGTCAGCTGTTTGCGGTGGTTCTGGATAACGAAGTGATCACGGCCCCCCGAATTCAATCTGCGATTTTCGGCGGTGCAGGCTTCATTTCGGGTCAGTTCACAGTCGAATCGGCAACAAATCTTGGCATCTTGCTGCGATCGGGCGCATTGCCTGCATCCATCGAGGTCGAAGAAGAGCGCAGCGTCGGTCCTGATCTGGGCGCGGACTCCATCGCAGCAGGCAAGATCGCGACGATTCTGGCCTTCGTAGGAATTCTTCTCTACATGGCCGCGTCATATGGCCGGTTCGGCATCTTCGCGAACATCGCGTTGATCGTGAACGTGGCTCTGCTTTTCGGGTTCCTGTCAGCCATCGGCGCGACCCTGACCCTGCCTGGCATTGCAGGAATTGTCCTGACCATCGGTATGGCCGTAGACGCGAATGTACTGATTTTCGAGCGCATTCGAGAAGAGCTCGCCAACAAGAAGTCGCCGTCCAAAGCGGTCGAACGGGGCTATGAACAGGCGTTGTCGGCGATCATCGACGCGAATATCACGACCTTCATTGCGGCGGTGATTCTGTTCGCAATGGGCTCGGGGCCGGTAAAAGGGTTTGCCGTGACCTTGGGTGTCGGGATCATCACATCGGTGTTCACAGCGACTGTCCTGACCCGACTGTTCGTGTCCATGTGGCTGCAAAGCTCGCGGCCCAAGATGTTGAAGATTGCTCTTTTCAAGCTGGTCAGCTCGGGCACGAAAATCAACTTCATGGGCGGACGCAAGATAGCGGCTGTTTTGTCCGTAGTGCTTGTGTCCGCGTCCGTTGGCGGTGCGGCCGTTCTGGGACTCAACTTTGGCATCGACTTCCGCGGCGGTACGATGGTCGAGATCCAGACGCAGCAAGAGGCTGATCTAAGCCAGATCCGCGGCGTCGTGAATGGGCTTGGTTTCGGTGATGTCGCGGTCCAGGGTTTCGGAACGCCCAATGATGTCCTGATCCGCATTGAGGCTCAGCCTGGCGAGGATGCGAACAAGCTGGTCGCGCCTGCGGTGGAGGCTGCCTTAGCCGAAGCCGTACCGGGAACCGAGGTGCGCCGGGTCGAATTCGTGGGGCCGAACGTCTCGGGAGAACTCCTGCAAGCCGGGATCGTCGCGGTGTTGCTCGCGGTGTTCGCAGTGCTTGTCTACATCTGGCTGCGTTTTGAATGGCAGTTTGGTCTGGCAGCGGTCATCGCGCTGGGACACGATGTGGCGCTGACCATTGGTGTGTTCGAGATCACGGGGATCGAGTTCAACCTTGCAATCATCGCGGCTCTGCTGACAATCGTGGGGTATTCGCTGAACGATACAGTGGTTGTGTTTGACCGCGTGCGCGAGAACCTGCGAAAATACAAGCAGATGCCGCTGATCGAGTTGATGAATGTCAGTTTGAACGAGACCTTGAGTCGGACGTTGATGACCTCAATCACCACTTTGATTGCGTTGGTTGCGATGTTCGTGCTCGGACCCGAGGTTATCAAGGGCTTCACCTTCGCCATGATCTGGGGCGTGATCGTAGGGACCTATTCGTCGATCTTCGTGGCTGTGGCAGCCCTGTTGTGGCTTGGAGTGAAGCGAGACTGGACGTCCGAGGCCGAGGCTCGGGCCAAGGCAGGTACGCAGTTTGGCGGCGCGCAGGTCTGAGCAGGAAGGCATCCCATGCGCATGATCGAGATTGACTACGAAGCTCAGCCTCCAATTGATGGTTATGGCCCCGGTGGGTTTCGGGTTGATGGAAAATGGCTTGAGGGTCCGCTTCAGGTCACACGTGCGGGCGCTGGGCCATTCGCGGGGCTTTCAGAAGACGGTTTCGCGCCTCTGCTGGCTCAGGCTAAAGATATTGACGTGCTGCTCTTGGGCATGGGCGCCGACATTGCACCTTTGGATGCAAGTCTGCGGACAGCATTGGAAGAAGCTGGCATTGGCTACGAAGTCATGTCCACACCGTCTGCCTGTCGAACCTACAATGTTCTGCTGACCGAAGACCGGCTTGTGGCTGCCGCGCTGATCCCGATTGCGTAAGCTATTGGCCGGTCCCACCGACGCGGTGCCACTTCTTGAGATTGACGAATACCGGCAGGACATGGAATTAACCATTTCCGCGGCTTGGTGAACGCACTATATCGCCGGGAGCGGGGCAAACCCGCCCTATTGAAATTACGACAGAGAGGGGCATCCGATGTCTTTTGAGCTTCCTGATCTTCCCTACGCCCATGATGCGCTTGCCTCCATGGGCATGTCACGGGAGACCCTGGAATTCCACCATGACCTCCACCACAAGGCTTACGCGGACAACGGCGCAAAGCTTGCGGCCGCAGCCGGGCACAGCGACAAGACGCTCGAGGAGATCATCGTCGCGACCTATGATGACAAGGCGGTCGCGCAGTCGGGTCTGTTCAATAATGCCAGCCAGATGTGGAACCACAACGAGTTCTGGCAGATGATGAGCCCGGGCGAGAGCAAGATGCCTGGTGAGGTTGAGCGTGCGATCACAGAGAGCTTTGGCTCGGTCGATCAGTTCAAGGCGGATTTCGCTGCAGCAGGTGCCGGTCAGTTTGGCTCGGGCTGGGCGTGGCTGGTCCACGACTCTGCGGATGGCAAACTGAAGATCACCAAGACCGAGAACGGTGTGAACCCGCTCTGCCACAACCAGACTGCGCTGCTGGGATGTGATGTTTGGGAGCATTCCTACTACATCGACTTCCGCAACAAGCGGCCCGCATACCTTTCCAACTTCCTGGATAATCTGGTCAACTGGGAATACGCGGCCCGGAAGATGGCGGATGCCGCTGCGCTGAAAGCAGCCGACTAACGCGTATTGTGCAATGGGGCCGGGGGGGTGACCTCCCGGCGCTAATTCAGGTCGAGCTGCAGTTCGATCTGCTCGATGGCAGAACGTGCATCCGGTACAACCGTGATCAGATCCCTGAATGAGCCATCCGCGAAACCGGTCTCGATCAGATGATCGACCAGACCCAGTAGTGGTTCCCAGTAACCGTCCGAGTTTACCAGCATCACGGGGCGGGTATGCAGGCCAAGCTGGCGCCAGGTCAGCACCTCGATAAGCTCATCCAACGTACCCGGGCCACCGGGCAGTGTCACGACTGCGTTCGAACGTTCAAACATTAGCATCTTGCGCTGGTGCATATTGTCGACGACAAGATATTCGTCCAGGTCGGATTTGCCGACTTCGGCGTCCACAAGATGCTGCGGGATCACGCCGACAACCTTGCCGCCAGCAGCCTGACTGGCCCGCGCCGCTTCCCCCATCAAACCGCGATCTCCGGCGCCGTAGACCAGCTGGTGCCCGCGCATCGCGAGCCCACGGCCCAGCTCCCTTGCTGCCTCGATGAAGACCGGGTTCGTCCCGGACCGTGATCCGCAGAACAGGCAGACTGAAATTCCCTGTACCGTCATGGCGCTCATGAGTTCTCTTCGATTGGCATATCACTATCCAAAAGTTACGACATTGGATACTGTAACATCCGACAACATCTGCTGATTGGGGACGTACATGAAGAAAGGGCTTGCCGGAGGCTTGGTCGGGCTGGCGCTTGTCGCAGTTGCGTTTCTGGGCTGGAACCAGTTTGCCGGTGCTCCGGATACGGCTGGTGATGCGGTCATTGGCGATCAAACCGTCTTGACGCCCGCGCCTCAAAGCGCAGACGTCGAGGCGGTAACGTCTGCGACCTCTGGCACGCAGACGCCTCCAATCGAAACTGCCGCATCCCCAACGGCTGAACCTGCTGGCTCTGGTGTTACGCAAACGCCCGAGCAGGTCGATACGGCGGATCTTGCGCGTGAGGCGACTGTGGTCGTTCCAGACAGCTCTACCGGGTCCGAAAACGCGTCCGCCCCGGACAGACCGTTTGCCGAGAATGATCCGGAGTCTTTGGAGAATGCGATATCTCAGGAACTTTCGGACGAAGGTCAGATGCTTCCTCTATTCGATCTAGTACGGGTCGACGCGGATGGACAGACTGTGGTTGCAGGTAAGGCCAACCCTGGGGATCGTGTCGAGATCCTGCTGGATGGCGAGGTCATAGGCGAAGCCGATGCCGATGGTTCAGGTGCCTTTGTAGGCATCGTCACGGCGCCTCTATCCGGAGCTGCCCAGCAATTGCAATTGCGCACAGTCCGCAAAGAGGTGGAACCCATTGCAGTCGCGGCAGCCGTTTCAGACCCTGCCCAAGCCACGCCAGCGGAGGTCGAACCTGCAGAGATCCAACCACCAGCGCCTCAAGCCGAGGGGGGCGCTGAGACTGCAACGCGGGATCCCATCGAGAGCGCAACAGCCGCCGACGACTCCTCGAAATTGCTGGCGGTCGAGCCAGTAACTACCCAGACAGAGCAGCAAGACCCACTGCCATCGACTGTCGCGCCTGCCGGTCAGTCAGCGCCGGAACTTGCGGCAACCACCACGGCCAGCGGACAAGCCGATGAGATGCAGGTTGTTCGTGCGGAGCCTACACAACCAGACGCGCGTCCAGAGAAAGAGATCGTTGGCGAACAGGCTCCGGCCTATGCTGTCAGCACGCCGGTTATTATACTCCCATCATCTTCCCCAGAAGATGCGCCTGCGCTGATCCAGCCTCAGGAGGACCGGGTCGCATTGCTGCAACCGCAGGGCAGGTCAAGCTCGGTGACGCTGGATGCGATCCGCTATGGCGAGACCGGTGCGGTCCAGCTGAACGGACGTGGGGCGCCGGGCAATTCCGTGCGTATATACGGCAATGGCGATCGACTGGGTGATACGGGTATCGAGGACAACGGCACATGGGGATGGGCGCTGGCAAGGGAACGGGCGCTGGGTGTTCGCCTCTTTCGGTTTGATGAGCTGACGACAAAGGGCGCTGTGTCCAGCCGCATCGAGACTCCATTCACGTATGAAGCTACGTCGCCCAAGATCGTGCGCCAGCGCGAGGTCGTGATCCAGCGCGGCGACTACCTGTGGACCATAGCCGAGCAGTTCTACGGCACCGGTGTCCGCTACAGTCTGATCTATGGGGCAAACTCTGATTTGATCCGCGACCCGGACCTCATATATCCTGGTCAGGTGTTTTCTGTCCCTGAACTGGTGGATGCCGAGTAGCCTGCTCGCCCCTTGCCAGAAAAAAGGCTCCCTTTATGCGCCGTGGCCGTCGTTCCTCGACTGAGGGCACTCCTGACTTTCGGACGCTGATCCGGGTTCTGCCGGATCTCTGGCCTTCGGACCAACCTGCGCTCCGCGTACGGGTCGTTGTCGCACTTGGCTTGCTGATGCTTGCAAAACTGGCCGTACTGGCGACGCCGTTCATCTATCGTGATGCTGTAGATGCGCTGGCGCCCGAGAGCGTCGCCATTGTGGTTCCGGTGATGCTGGTTATGGCTTACGGCGCAACGCGACTGTTTGGTACCGTGTTACAGCAACTCCGCGATATGGTGTTTGCTCGGGTTGGTCAGCATGCTCTGCGCCAGCTTGGTCTACGGGTCTTTCGCCATATCCACGGGCTGTCGCTGAATTACCATTTGTCCCGACGCACTGGCGCGCTGTCCCGTGTCGCGGATCGCGGAATCAAGGCGATCGACTTTCTGCTGCGCTATTTGCTGTTCTCGATCGTGCCCCTGCTGTTCGAACTGGGCGTGGTGGCGATCATCTTCCTCGTCGAGTTTGGGCCTATTTATGTTACCATCCTCGTCGCAACCATTGCAGCTTATGTCGCCTTCACCTTCCGCATCACGGAATGGCGGGTGAAGATTCGCATGGAGATGAACGAGCAGGATCAGGACGCGCATCAGAAGGCCGTGGACAGTCTGCTGAACTACGAAACCGTCAAGTACTTCTCTGCCGAGGATCGCGAGGCCAAACGCTACGACAGTGCTATGGCTGCCTACCAAGATGCTGCGCTGCGTACCCAGTCCAGCCTTGCGCTGTTGAACTCGGGGCAGGCGTTGATTCTTGCAGTCAGCATGGTCTCGGTGATGCTGCTCACAGCCTACGGTGTCCAAGCTGGTGATATGACGGTTGGCGACTTCGTGATGGTGAACGCCTTCATGATCCAGATCACGGTGCCGCTGAACTTTCTTGGGACAGTGTATCGAGAAATCCGACAGAGCCTTGTCGACATGCGCGAAATGTATGACGTGCTCGACAATGGTGCGGAAGTCGAGGACAGGCCTGATGCGGTGGCTCTGGATCCGGGGCAGGGCGGTGTCGCCTTCGAGCACGTTGCGTTCGGATACTCCGAGGCCCGCCCGATCCTGCGCGATGTGAGTTTCCGAATCGAGCCGGGCCAGACCCTGGCCGTCGTTGGACCCTCAGGCGCTGGCAAGTCCACCATCGCAAGGTTGCTGTTTCGGTTCTACGATGTGACCGGAGGGAGCGTGGGCATCAATGGGCAGGATCTGCGCGAGGTGACACAGAAAAGCCTGCGACGCGCCATCGGTGTGGTTCCGCAGGACACGGTGCTGTTCAACGATACGATTGGATATAACATCGCCTATGGCAGCGACGGTGCCTCGCGCGAGGAAGTCGAGGAGGCCGCACGCGCCGCGCAGATCCATGACTTCGTGATGGGACTGCCCGACGGCTACGATACAATGGTCGGAGAGCGCGGGCTGAAGCTGTCGGGGGGCGAGAAGCAACGTGTCGCGATCGCTCGCACCGTTCTCAAGAACCCGCCGATACTCATTCTCGACGAAGCGACATCTGCGCTGGATACAGAAACAGAGCAGGAAATCCAGGCGGAACTGGCGCAGCTTGCGCGCGGTCGCACGGTGCTTTTGATCGCACACAGGCTGTCGACTGTGGTCGATGCAGATCAGATCATAGTGCTGGAGGACGGGCGGATTGCCGAGCAAGGCTCCCACAGTCAACTTATAGCTCGCGGCGGGCGCTATGCCGAACTGTGGCGCCGCCAGGAGCGGGAAGAACTGGTTTGACCGCTCAAGGTTACTCCGCAGCCTGAAGTGTGGTCGGACGCTGCGGGTGCGACTTCGCAAAGATAAGATCCCGGTTCTCTTCAGCATGAAAATCAGCTTTCAGCCGATCATCCGCCAGGACATCGGCAGACTGTGCCTTGCCTCGTACCCCAATCATCACATCTGACGCGGACTTGGCGAGGAACCGCTCGACCCAGACACGTGCTGCCAGTGCCGCAGGCGTCACGAGCAGCGTCAGCAGCGTCGCGATCCCCAATCCAAAGACGACTGCTGTGGCAAGTTGAACCCACCAGAGCGCCGTGGGAGCACCAACTGCGACAGTACCCGTTCCGAAATCCAGTGATGTCGCGAACATCATGGGCGTCAGGCCTGCCATGGTCGTGATCGTCGTCAGCAGCACTGGGCGGATCCGCGCCTCGGCAGTGCGCACGATCGCCTCGAGCGGCGCCATGCGGGCGCGCAACTCCTGAAACGTATCGATCAGCACGATGTTGTTGTTGACGACAATCCCGGCCAGCGCCACGATTCCGGTTCCCGTCATGATGATCGAGAACTTCTGCCCCATCACGAGCATCCCGATCAGGACACCCGCCACTGACATGATCACGGCGCTCAATACCAGTACCGAATTATAGAACGAGTTGAACTGCGCCAGCAGGATCACGAACATCAATCCGAGTGCACCTGCGAATGCTGCGCCAAGGAAAGCCATGCTTTCCTGTTGCTCTTCGCGATCGCCACCGAACCGGGCCGCGACCGAGGCTGGGAAAGG
>JBGCFK010000476.1:0-6730 GCA_045106875.1 Paracoccaceae bacterium
TACGCTCTACTATACCGCCGAGCTCGCCCGTTCAGGGGTCAGCGGACGTGGGCTTTCAGTGCTGGAAATAGGGCTTGGGAACGGTCAGTTTGCGGCATGGTGTCTGGCCCGGGATCACAGCTATGCTGGGACAGAGATCGATTCCGAACTGGTGGACCGTGCAAGGGAGGCCGGGCTGGATGCCCATGTGGCCCCGGACAGCCTGACTGCGATCTGGCCCGATGAGACATTCGATCTGGTCTGCGCTTTCGATGTGCTCGAACACCTGACCCACGATCAGATCATAACTATGCTTGGAGAGATACGCTCCCTGCTCCGCCCTGGCGGGCGTGTCGTCGCCCGCTTTCCCAGTGGCGACAGTCCGTTCTCGCTGGGCATGTACAACGGCGACATCACGCATCGCAGCCATCTCGGTTGGGGCGCCGTTCGGCAGATCTGTCTGGAGGTTGGGCTGGAGCCAGTGCAGATAAGGCACCCTGTGCTGCCGATCAAAGGCCTTGGCCTCAAGCGGGCGATCCGTCGAGCAATGGTGGCGGCCATGCGCTGGGCTATCCGCGGCTTTGTCCGGCAAGTCTATTTTGGCGGAACGCCAAGGGTTGTGGATCCCAACATGCTGATCGTACTGAGAAAACCCTAACCGCCGCGAAGTTGGGCAATCAGAACGATCTCGTTGTCAGCGCCTACGGGCTGAAACAGCGACTCTGTATATATTCGACCATCAATCGACACAGAAACGCCCCGCTCAAGTGCGGGTGTCATTCCGGGGAATTGTGCCTTGAGCGCGTCGAACATCTCGCGCAGGTTCGAAGCCTCGACCTCGACAGACCGCGCGCCGCCAGCATGAGAAGCCAGCGACGCAAACAATTCTACCGTGATCGTTTCACGCACCTTTGCCATCGAGCGCGGCCAGCAGGCGCGGCGGCGACATCGGCAGTTCGGTCATCCGCACGCCAGCAGCATTCGAAACAGCGTTCGCGATCGCGGCCAATGGCGGACAGATCGAGGTTTCACCCACGCCCCGCACGCCATACGGATGCCCCGGGTTCGGGACTTCCACAATGATGGTATCAATCATCGGCAGATCAGAGGCCACGGGAATGCGGTAGTCGAGGAAACCGGCGTTTTGCAGCCGCCCGTCCTCGCCATAGATGTACTCTTCGTTCAGCGCCCAGCCGATGCCCTGCGCTGCTCCGCCCTGGAACTGACCTTCCACATAGGCCGGGTGGATCGCCTTTCCGGCATCCTGCACGACTGTATAGCGCAGGATCTGAGTGGCACCTGTCTGCGGGTCCACCTCGGCATCCACGATGTGCGTGGCGAACGAGACCCCTGCGCCTTCAGGCGTTGCCTCGAAATGACCCGAGATCGGTCCGCCGGTTCGGCCCATGGACTTGCACAGCTTGGCAAACGGCAGTGGGTCATGCTGACCTGCATTATGTCCCGCAGGTACGGCCTCGCCGTCGACCCAATCCACAGCTTCCGGATCGATACCCCAGATCTTCGCCGCACGTGCGCAGAGCTTGATCTTGGCATCTCGCGCAGCCTTGATCGTGGCCAGTCCCGAAGCATAGGTCACGCGGGAGCCATGCGACACATCGTTGTAGCCCAAGGAGGCCGTGTCCACGACTGTGGTACGGACCTTCTCGTAGGGAATGCCAAGCTCTTCCGCCGCCATAAGGCACATGGAAGCACGCGACCCGCCAATATCCGGCGTGCCCACCGAAAGGGCCACGGTGCCATCAGGCGATAGCGCCAGAGAAACCGAGGTCTCACCGCCATGGTTGAACCAGAAGCCACTGGAGATACCGCGGCCCTGATTTGGACCCAGTGGCTGTTTCATATGGTCAGAGCCTTGCGCGGCCTCCAGAGCCTCGACCAGACCGATGCGTGGCCACTTTGGCCCATAAGACGCCTTGGTCCCCTCTTTCGAAGCGTTCTTAAGCCGCACTTCAATGGGATCAAGCCCCAGCTCATTGCAAAGCATGTCCACCACGGATTCCACCGCAAAGGCCGCCATGGGCGAGCCCGGCGCGCGGTAGGCGGCCTGTTTGGGCCGGTTGGTGATGACATCGTAGCCAACGGACAGCACGTTATCCAAAGCGTAGGGCGCAAACGAGCACATGGCGCCCATATCCACCGGGCTGCCCGGGAAAGCGCCGCCCTGGAACCTGTTCTCGGCGAATCCGGCAGTCATGGTGCCGTCCTTCATCATGCCGATCTTCACGTCGATAGATGTGGATGAAGTCGGTCCGGTCGCCCGGAATACCTCGTCACGGCTCATGACGATCTTGACGGGACGCGAGGTCTTGCGCGACAGCGCCAGCGAGATCGGCTCGATGAACACGGTCGTCTTGCCGCCGAACCCACCACCGATTTCGGACGCCACCACGCGCAGCTGTGCCGCATCGATGCCCAGCAGATCAGCACAGATGTTGCGGGCTACAAAATGGCCCTGCGTGCAGCACCAAAGCTCACCGCGTCCGTCGGGCCCGAGCGAGCCGAGACAGGCGTGCGGCTCGATATATCCTTGGTGGGTGGCGGCGGTCTTGAAGGTCTTTTCCATGACCAGATCCGCTTCGGCGAACCCTTTGTCGATATCTCCATGGCCAAATTCATGGCGAGCCATGACATTCTTGGAATAGCCTTCGGGCACAGTCTCATCGCCGCCCGCCTCACGTAGCACGGGGGCTCCCGGCTTCATCGCCTCGTCGACATCGGTGACATGCGGCAGGATTTCGTAGTCGACCTCGATCAGACGCACCGCCTTGCGGGCGATATGGGCCGAGGTTGCAGCGACCGCCGCGACCGCGTGACCGTCATACAGCGCCTTTTCGCCTGCCATGCAGTTGTCGAGCACATCCGCATTGCCGCGACTGACATTTTCAGGGAAGTCCGAACGGGTCAGAACAGCTTTCACTCCGGGCAATGCCAGCGCCTTGGAGGCGTCGATGCCCTTGATCCGGGCATGGGCATGGGGTGAGCGCACGATCGCTCCGTGCAGCATGCCGGGGGCAGAGATGTCTGCCCCGAACTGGGCGCGGCCAGTGACCTTGTCCATGCCGTCCGGACGCACAGGGGTCGTGCCCACGGCCGTGAAGATGCGGTGTTCGCTGTCGAATTCGTCAAGTGCCATGGGTGTTCTCCTCAGGCCGCGCTTGCGCGCATTTCAGCGGCGGCATCCTGTACCGCGCGGACGATCTTGTCATAGCCGGTGCAACGGCAAAGATTGCCCGCCAGCCAGAAACGAATTTCGGTCTCCGTCGGGTCCGGGTTACGTTCCAGAAGGTCCTTGGCCGCAACCAGAATGCCGGGCGTGCAGATCCCGCATTGCAGAGCCGCGTGCTCTAGGAACTTGGCCTGCAGCGGATGCAGTTTCTCGCCCGTGGCCATGCCTTCGATGGTCGAGACCTTGCGTCCGGCAGCCTCGGCCCCCAGCACCAGACAGGAACAGACAACGCGCCCATCCATGTTCACGGTGCAGGCCCCACAATCTCCAGTGCCGCAGCCTTCCTTCGCACCCGTCAGGCCGAGCCGATCGCGCAGGACGTCAAGCAGGGTTTCGGCAGGATCGCAGAGGAACTCGGTGTCGTCGCCATTGATATTCGTGTTGACGTGGATCTTGCTCATATCGGTTATCCTTTCGCGCGTTCAGCGGCGATGCGGGCAGCACGGACGGCCAGAACGCCCGCCACCTTGGTGCGGAATTCGATGGTGCCGCGCTTGTCGTCGATCGGGTCGCATGCAGCGGAAGCGGCTGCTGCCAGATCAGCCTCGGCAGCGTCAATGGTCCTGCCGACCAAAGCCGCGCCCGCTTCCGGCACCAACCGGCATGTAGGCGCCACAGCCCCCAGCGCCACGCGGGCCGCCGTAACAGTGTCGCCGTCCATGGTCAGAGCCACCGCGCAGCCAACGACCGCGATGTCCATCTCCGACCGGGGAATAAAGCGCAGATAGGCGTCTGCACTCTTGGCGTTCTGGGCAGGCAAAAAGATCGAGCCAACCATCTCGCCCTTGTCGAGCGCCGTCTTTCCAGGGCCTTTCGGCATCTCGGCAACGGCCAGATCACGCACCCCGTTCGGCCCATGGATTCGGACGATGGCATCCGCCGCGATCATGGCAGGCACCGAATCTGCAGCCGGAGAGCCGTTGCAAAGGTTGCCCGCCAGCGTCGCGCGGTTGTGTACCTGGGTAGAGCCGATCAGGTTTGCAGCCTCAACCACGCCCGGCCATGCCGCCTTGAGAGCGCTGTGTTCCTTCATGGCGACACCCGGCACGGCAGCGCCAATGCGGAACCCGCCATCTTCCTCGGCGATGTCGTACATGCCGGCGATGCGCTTGATGTCGACGACAAGATCCGGCTCGGTATGGCCTGCACGCAACTGGACAAGCACGTCGGTGCCGCCTGCCAGCACCCGGGTCAACCCCGGTTCACCGACCAACAGTGCCACCGCGCCGTCAATGCTTTCTGGCGCTTCGAATCGCATATGCATCTCCCAAGTCTGGACTTTTTGGCGAGACGTTCTTCTGGCGCCCCGAACAGGGCCATTAGACCTCGGACTTGGTGAGATTCAAGGGTAATTCCGACATTCCATGCATCGTAGCAGACAGTTTTGCTGTCTCGCCCCCGGCGCAGTGTTTTGCGCGGTCTGATCGCACCATCGCTCGGCCAGGCTTGCGAGCAGCCTCCGGTTCAGCCGCCAGCGCCGCACACGCTGTCACTGAGAGGCAGCCTTCATCGCCTTGGCCTTGCGGGCTTCACGCAGAAACTTACTCATCTGTTCACGTGTATTGAAGCCGATGCTACTGTCGTCATCGTCTGTTGTGACAAAACTCAGATGGGCCGGAATGTCGAGACCCACTGCGCTGTGGAAAGCCTCGGAATTACGGAAACTCTTGGCATATGGCCGGTCCAGCAGACCAGGGCCGCGTTCCGTACCCTCTGCGCGTCCGCCATGGCAATCGGCACAGGTGTCATTGAACTGGCGCATCCCGGCAATTGCCGGATTGGAAAATGCCTGTTCGCGGACATAGCTGAACTTCTTCGCATCGGCGGGAATGGCAAGTGGGGAATCCAGCACCTGGCTTGCGTACGTCAGCATCCCGCCAAGCAACATCATCACCGCAACAGGCAAACCTAGTTTTCGAAAATCCACGCCCACTCAACCGTTCTCTGACATATGCGTTGCACATGTTCCCAGAGGCAGTTTGCATCGAACTACTGAATAATTCGAAAACAGGCTCAGGCGGTGTTGTCGCGGAGCTCTTCCAGCTCAAGCCACTCGGTCTCTGCTGCGTCCAGCGCGGCCTGGCGTTCGGTCAATGCACCCGTCGCCTTCGCGAACTTGGCAGGCGCCTTGGTGTAGAGATCCGGGTCAGCCAGAAACTCCTCGAGTTTTGCGATCTCTGCGCCGAGCCGCTCGATCTCTCCAGGCAGCGTCTCCAGCCGTTGTTGCTGACGAAAACCCATCTTCTTCGCAGGCTCAGGCGTGCGTTCCGGCGTTTGCGTCGCCTTCGCTCTCGTCTTCGATCTAGGCTGAGCAGACTCGTCAGCCGCGCCGCGCTGGGTCTGATAGTCCGTCCAGCCGCCCGCAAAGATCATTGCCTGTCCATCGCCTTCCATAGCGATCGTGGTCGTGGCAATACGGTCCAGAAAATCGCGGTCGTGGCTGACCAGCAGGACAGTGCCCTCAAAATCCGAGATCAGTTCCTGCAAGAGGTCAAGCGTCTCGACGTCCAGATCATTTGTCGGCTCGTCCAGCACCAGCAGGTTCGAGGGTTTGGCCAGCAACCGCGCCAACAGCAGCCGCGCCTTCTCGCCGCCGGACAGAGCCTTTACCGGCCCGCGCGCCTGACGTTCGTCAAAGAGAAAATCCTTCAGATAGGCAACAACATGCTTGGGCCGTCCGCGCACCATGACCTGATCGTTCTTGCCCGCGACGCCCAGTTCCTTGTCATGGGTCAGCGTCTCCCAGAGGCTCGTTTCGGGATCCAGTTGCGCGCGCGACTGATCGAACAGCGCGATCTCGAGGTTCGTGCCCAGTTTCACCTCGCCCGTGTCCGGCTCGAGCCGTCCGATCAGCAAGTTCAGCAACGTCGTCTTGCCTGCTCCGTTCGGCCCGACCAGCGCGATACGTTCGCCTCGACCGATCCTGATCGAGAAGTCGCCAAGCACTGTCCGGTCGCCGTAAGCCTTCGAGATCCCGCGTGCCTCGATCACCCGTTTGCCGGATTTCGGCGCCGCCTCGACCTCCATCGCTGCCGTGCCCTGCCGGCGGATCTGGTTTGCCCGTTGATCTCTCAAGCCGGCAAGATTGCGCAGACGGCCCTGATTGCGCGTGCGCCGCGCCGAAATGCCGTAAACCGACCAATGCGCCTCGCGCTTGATCAGCCGATCGAGTTTATGGCGTTGCTGGTCCTCTTCTTCCCACATCTTGTCCCGCCAAGCCTCGAAACCCGAGAACCCGTGGGACGCGCGGTGCACGACTCCGCGGTCAATCCACAACGTCTCGCGGGTGAGGCGCGTCAGGAAAGTGCGGTCGTGCGAGATCAGAGCAAAAGCTGTCCGAGTATTGGAAAGCTCCGCCTCGAGCCATTCGATGGCATGGATGTCCAGATGGTTGGTCGGCTCGTCCAGCAGCATCAGGTCTGCCTCGGCCGCCAGCAGTCGGGCAAGCGCCGCACGGCGCTTCTCGCCGCCCGAGGCAGTGTCGGGGTCCGCGCCTGCGACAAC
>JBGCFK010000477.1:0-6392 GCA_045106875.1 Paracoccaceae bacterium
AAGCAGCAGATATCTCGGATCTGGACATCGTGAATGTGCGCCGCAAGGACGGTTCGGTGAACTGGGTCGAGATCCGGGATCCGGATGGGCAGGCAGAGTTGGCCATTCGATTTACCGGTGCACCTCTGGATGCCGCGAACCTTACGGCCGCGAATTTCCAGTTCTCAGGCAATGCAGGGGCGGCGCCCGAGATCGCGCGTCAGGTAGACACCGCCGGCTTGGATGATCTGCGCGGTGTAACTGGGGCCGAGGTCTTTCAGATGACAGATGATGGCGTGCGCGACGCCGTACGCGGCTTCGAACAGGGCCTGGATCTGCTGGATCTTAGGGCATTCGGCGAACTCGACTTCGCGGCACTCTCGTTCAGCGACATCTATCGCAAGGATGGCTCGGTGAACTGGATCGAACTTCGCGATGCGCAGGGTGATGCCGAGCTTCTGCTGCGCTTGTCAGATATGACCACACAGACCGCCGATTTGCTGACCGCCGACGACTTTGTTTTCCTCTGACGCGAATTCTGATCATCACATTTCACCCGATTCGATCAGCGGGCTTCCCTTGCGGTGCGTTGTCCGGTAAATTCCCATGAAACAGAAAAATAATCCCGAGCGGGAGAGCAGCATGATGGCGTGGTGTCATAGCGTCCTGAGGACGCGAACAATGAGGCATATCGGGCAGGCTGTCATGGTCCTGCCCCTGATTGCCTGCGCTGAAGTTCAGGTAGGCGTCGAACTGGCGAAGCGCGCCAATCGTGCCATTGATGCCAATCTTGCGGTGTCCGAGCCGCAGGTGCCTCAGAGCCAGCAGACAGCGTCGGTCTCTCCATATCTCAAGCCTGCACCAGAGGTGTTCGAGGCCTCTGGAATTGCCCAATGGGATGGCAAGCGCACGCTGCAGGGTGTCTGGGTTGCACACCCACTGGCAACCACCGCGCGGCGGGTGCGGATTTTCAACAGCGAGACTGGCCAGGCTGTGGACGGTGCTCTCTTCAAGCGCGACTCGGCGTTGACTGGGGCATCCGTACTTGTCTCGTCCGAAGCAGCACAGCGTCTGGGCATTCAGCCCGGAGGCAGCGCGGAACTTCGTATTGTTGCCGTTACGCCCGTGCCGCAGTCCGAACAGACGGCTCCTCCACCCTCGGCAGCCGATGTGGCCGAAGATCAGACCGACAAACCGGTGGTCAGTCAGGTAGCGCCTGAGAAAACTGCCGAGAAGAGCACCGCGGGAGCGATCGCGCGCGTCGTGACGCCGACACCGCGCCCGGTTGATCCGAAGACCCGCGATATCGAACAGCCAGTTGCCGAGAAGCCAGCGGTTGTCGACAAACCAGCAAAGCCCGAAGAGCCTACTGTTGTGGCCAAGGCCGAGCCCGCGCAACGGGAACCCGCCAAGGTTGAGCCTGCAAAAGCTGAACCCACGAAGGTTGAAACTGCAAAAGCCAAACCTGCGGCCAAAACCGAGAAGCCTGCCGCCAATCCCAGGGTTGAAGCTGCGGAGGTGGCTCCATCGGATACTGATGGCGCGTTCAAGTGGGACAGTGCGGCGGCAGACACAACCGAGCAATCGGACGCCAAGAAGAAGGCTGAACCTTCAAAGCCAAAGGTCCAGGCGGTCGCGAAGGCCGAACCTGCGGCCAAGACCAAGAAACCAGCTGCCAGCAAGTTGCGCCAACCTTTCCTTCAGGCAGGTGTTTTTGGGGTCAAGGCGAACGCCAACCGATTGATCAGCCGGCTCAAGAAGCGTGGCATTCCTGCCGTCGGTAAGCCCGTGCGTGCTAGTGGGCGCCAGATGACGCGTGTTCTGGCGGGCCCTTTCGCGAGCGTCGCCCAGCGCAACAACGCCCGTGCGGCTTTGCGCAAGTTGGGGCTGCGCGACGCAGTTCCGGTTCGGAGGTAACCCATGCGCCTGATGCGTTTTACAGGCACCGTATTTGCGGTGCTGCTGTCTTTCGCGATGCCGGACGCCGTTGGTGCGCAAAGCCAGGGCACGCCTGCACGTGCAGCTGTTGTCATGGACCTGACATCGGGCGCGGTGTTGCTTGAAAAGAATGCGGACGAAGCCTTGCCGCCGGCTTCCATGTCGAAGCTGATGACGCTGAACCTTGTGTTTGAGGCACTGGAACAGGGGCTGATCTCGTTTGAGGACAAGTTTCGCGTATCGCCGCGGGCGTCCGAGATGGGCGGATCCAAGATGTTCCTGCGCAAGGGCGAGTTGGTTGCAATCCGCGATCTCGTACGCGGGGTGATCGTGCAATCCGGCAACGATGCTGCGGTGGCACTTGCGGAGGCGCTTGCAGGCACCGAGGAAGCATTTGCCGAGCGTATGACACAACGTGCCAAGGTGTTGGGGTTCGAAAATTCGACCTTCGCAAATGCTACCGGCTGGCCCCATCCTGCCCACCGAATGAGCGTGCGCGACCTGGCCAAGCTTGCCGCGCGCCTGATCACCGAGTTCCCTCAATACTACCCGATGTTCGCCGAGACAGAGTTTACCTGGGACGGCGTCGCACAGAACAATCGCAACCCTCTGCTATCGCTTGGAGTTGGTGCTGATGGACTGAAGACGGGTCATACAGAAGAAGCGGGTTATGGGCTTGCGGCCTCCGCTGTGCGCGGAAAGCGGCGTATCGTGATGGTGGTGTCGGGCCTGAACTCCAAGGCCGAGCGGCGGCACGAGGCCGAGCGATTGATCAATTGGGCGTTCCGTGCGTTCGAGACCCGGCAGCTCTATGCCAAGGGTGAGGGTTTGATCGACGCGCCTGTCTGGCTGGGTTCTTCGGCCTCCGTGACCCTTGCGCCCGAGCGCGACGTGACCGTGACTGCGCCCTTCGGAGCATTGGACCGGGCGGCGCTGGAAGTGCACTACAAGGGGCCAGTGCCTGCGCCCATCTCTGAGGGGCAGGCAATTGGCGAAGTAGTCATCTCGGTGCCAGACATGCAGCCTGTAACAGTGCCCCTCGTAGCAAAATTCGCAGTTGCCGAGGGTGGCTTCCTGACGCGTGTGCAGGCGGCCGGGCAACTCTTGCTCAAGAGTGTCGATCCACGGTAGCACCCTCACCATGGGGTGCTTCATCACATTCGAAGGTATTGATGGGTCGGGAAAGTCGACCCAGGCGCGCTTGTTGGCTGATCGCATGCAGGCCGAAGGCCACGATGTAGTGTTGACCCGCGAACCCGGAGGTTCTCCCGGTGCCGAGGAGATCCGCCGCCTTCTGGTCGAGGGGGAACCGGGGCGCTGGTCCGCGGCAACCGAAGTTCTGCTGTTCACAGCCGCTCGCCGCGACCATGTCGAGCGTACAATTCGGCCAGCTTTGGACAGAGGGGCTTTGGTCATCTCGGACCGCTATCTGGATTCGACGCGTGCCTATCAGGGAGCAGGCCCACTGCGCACCGCCGTCGAACTGCTGCATTCAGAGATGATCGCTGTGATGCCTGATGTGACACTCATCTTCGACATCGATCCCCAGCTGGGCCTGTCCCGCGCAGGCGCACGTGCTGGGATCGAAACCCGCTTCGAGGCCAAGGGGATCGCTTTTCAGAACGACCTTCGCATTGCTTTCCGTGATATCGCGGCTGCCGAACCGGATCGCTGTGTTCTCGTCGATGCTGAAGGCAGTGCCGATGACATAGCGGCGCGCGTTTGGTCGGCGGTTTCAGGCAGGCTCGGTTAGTGGCTGATCCCGGCGAGTTCCCAGAGGCTGATCGGCTCAGCGCCTATCCCCATCCGCGCGAAACGCCACAGGTCTTCGGGCAAAGTTCTGCCGAGCGCATGTTTCTTGATGCGTGGCAAGGTGGCCGACTTCATCACGCCTGGCTTCTGCGTGGACCCAAAGGGATTGGCAAGGCAACACTCGCTTATCGTGCGGCTCGGGCCGTGATTGCGGATCCGGGAGATGACGGTCCTGGCCTGTTCGGTGATCCACCTGCCAAGCCCGACACGCTGGACGCACCTGAGGGCTGCCCGGTCCATGCCCGTATCATTGCGCAGGGTGAGCCCCGGCTTTTTGTTTTGCGCCGCCAGTGGGATCTGGACAGGAAACGCCTGCAGACACAGATATCCGTAGACCACGTCCGTGCGCTCCGCAGGTTCCTGCAAATGTCCGCAGCAGATGGCGGTTGGCGTGCCGTAATCGTCGATTCGGCTGATGAGATGAACCGCAACTCGGCGAATGCTCTCCTGAAATACCTCGAGGAGCCACCGGCAAAGACGCTGTTCCTGCTGGTCTGCCATGCGCCGGCAGGCTTGCTGCCAACCATTCGCTCGCGATGCCGGACGCTGGATCTTGCTCCGCTTGGCGCCCAGAATCTGGCGCAAGCGCTGGATCAGGCAGGTGCCGAGCCCCAGCAGAACACCGCAGGCCTTGCCGAGCTGTCGGCTGGGTCCGTTTCCGCCGCATTGCAGTTAGGCGCCGAGGGAGGTTTGAAGCTGTACTCCGGCCTCATCAGGATCATGGCGGACGGCCGCGTGGACAGGCCTGGAATGATGGCCCTCGCGGCTTCGGCAGGCGGGGCAGCCAATGCGGCACAGTTCCGTGCGATCATCGAACTGACACAGACTTTGCTGGCGCGGTTGGCGCGTACAGGTGCAACCGAGCTTCCACCGCCCGAAGCCGCACCCGGCGAGCATGCGTTGATGTCGCAGACCGCGCGCAACGCCGCTCAAGCTCGGCTTTGGGCGGATACACTTGCATATATCGCGACCAAGACCCGCCATGCGCTGGCCGTCAATCTTGACCCTCAGCAAACCGTGATAGATATGTTTCTCGAGATCGACGCCACCCTGAGCCGCGTGCGTGCGGTGGCTGCCTGAAGCCGAGCCGACCTATCTCCGGGATCCTGCCAATGCCGCCATTGCTGGTCGACAGCCACTGCCATCTGGATTTTGAGAACCTCCAACCGGATCTTGACCAAGTCGTCAGCCGGGCGTGCGCCGCTGGTGTGACGCGGATGGTGACCATATGCACGCGTTTGAGGTCCGAGCCGGATGTCCGTGCGATTGCCGAACGTTTCGACAGCGTGTTCTATGCGGCAGGCACCCATCCGATGAACGCAGCTGACGAGCATATGGCGACAGTCGATGCGCTGGTCGCGCTGGCCAAGCATCCCAAGTTTGTCGGTATTGGCGAGACCGGGCTGGACTACCATTATACGTCCGAGACCAAGGCTGTGCAGGCCGAAAGCCTTGCAGTGCATATCGAGGCTGCGCGCCAGACCAAGCTGCCGTTGATCATCCATGCCCGCGGCGCGGATGATGATATGGCCCGGATCCTGACTGAGGAACATCGTGCCGGTTCGTTTACTTGTGTGATGCACTGCTTTTCCTCTGGGCCTGAACTGGCCCTGGCGGCGCTGGACCTGGGCTTCTATCTGTCGATGTCGGGGATCGCGGCGTTTCCGCGCTCGGATGCGGTGCGGGAGATCTTTGCCGCCGCGCCGCTGGACCGCATCCTGGTGGAAACCGACAGCCCGTATCTTGCCCCCCCGCCACATCGTGGGAAACGCTGCGAGCCTGCTTATACTGCGCTGACCGCGCAGAAGGGCGCCCAGACGATGGGTGTTTCCTATGAAGATTTTGCTGCCGCAACGACTGCCAATTTTGACCGGCTGTTCTGGAAGGCCGCTGTGGCATGACGGATATGCTGAGGATCACTGTGTTGGGATGTGCGTCCTCGGGCGGTGTGCCGCGCATTGGGGTGGACGGCCCGAACTGGGGTGACTGTGATCCGGCGAACCCGAAGAATCGTCGACGGCGCTGTGCGCTGTTGATCCAGCGAATAGGATCCGAAGGCACAACGTCTGTTCTTATGGATGCGGGTCCGGATGTGCGTGAGCAGTTGATCGATGCAGGCACCGGGTGGCTGGATGCGGTTGTGTTGACGCATGACCATGCAGACCATGTGCACGGGATCGACGATCTGCGCATGGTGGTGTTCAACCGGCGCCAGCGGCTGCCTTGCTGGATGGATGCAAGGACCGAAGCCACAATGAAGCGGAGGTTCGGTTATGTGTTCGAAACCCCTCCGGGCTCCAGCTATCCGCCCATTATGGATCGCCAAAGGATTGATGGACCGGTGGTGGTGCAGGGTGCTGGCGGGCCGGTGACCTGCCTGCCATTCGACGTGCCGCATGGGGATACGGATGCGCTTGGTTTCCGTATCGGGCCGGTGGTCTATACACCGGATATCTCGGACATGTCCGAGGCTGCCTGGGCTGCTGTCGCGGATGCAGATTGCTGGATCCTCGACGCGCTGCGCTATCGTGAACATCCAAGCCATGCCAATGTTGCCACTGCGATCCGATGGATCCGAAAAGCGAACCCGCCGCGTGCATTCCTGACAAACCTGCATGTCGACCTTGACTACGAGACACTGGATATCCAAACGCCCGAACAAC
>JBGCFK010000478.1:0-10511 GCA_045106875.1 Paracoccaceae bacterium
GCAACCACGCGCACATCGATCCCCGAGGCTTCCTTGAACTTGGGCAGCAGATGATCAAACAGTCCAGAGTTCTGAGTAGATGTGGTGGATTGCAGCAGGATGAACGGATCCTCAGCATGGGCGGGCATCCCAAGGCAACAAGTTGCGGCAACAGCAAGGAGACGAAGCAGACGCATGTGCGGCCTTTCATACAGTGTCGAAATAGAGTCGTCCGTCCAGCCATGCCTCGGCAGCAGCGGATCGGGGTGTCTGGAGAACCTGATGGGCCGGACCCGCTTCAGCGACACGTCCAGCGTGGAGGAATATAACGTCATCGGCCAGCCTGCGCGCCTGCCCGGCGTCATGGGTGACCAGAACGGTGCTGACGCCATCGGCATGAGCGGTCTCGATCAGCGCCTCGACCTCGGCAGTGGATGCCGGGTCAAGGCTGGCCGTCGGTTCATCAAGGAACAGCATCTCGGGGCGGCAAGCCAACGCACGGGCGACAGCAAGGCGTTGTTGTTCGCCACCTGACAGCACGCGCGCAGGGCGTTTGGCAAGATCGGTGAGACGCGCGCGGGTCAGCGCCTCGTCCATGCGCGATCGAGCTTCCGCCCCGCCAATGCCCCGCGCCCGCAAAGCGAAGCGCAGATTTGCCGCTACGGACCGGCGCAACAGCACCGGGCGTTGAAACACCATGGCCTGGCGAAAGCGCGCCTCACGGTCGAGCGGATGTCCCTGCCATAACACCCTGCCCGCCTCCGGCTGGATCAGCCCATGCAGCAACCTGAGGCAGAGGCTCTTTCCCGCGCCGTTTGCACCCATGATGACCGTGCGCCGTCCGGGCGCGATGCGCAGATCAAGCCCGTCGATCAAACGCCGGCCACCTGCCGAGAAAAAGAGACCTCGCGCTTCGAGCATGGGCACGGGGATAGAGCCCGCAATGACGGCAGCAGGCTCAGACATAGGCCGCCCGCACAGCCGAGGACCTGAGCGCCATCACCGCTGCGTTCACCACCACCGCAAGCGTCAGCAGAACCACACCCAGAGCCAGAGCCAGCTGCAAGTTCCCTTTCGAGGTCTCCAGTGCGATCGTCGTCGTCATAACCCGTGTCACGTGATTGATGTTGCCACCGACAATCAGCACGGCGCCTACTTCGGCCACGGCGCGGCCAAACCCTGCCAAGGCTACTGTCATCAGACTGTAGCGCGCATCCCACAAGAGCGCGCCGATCCGCGTTGCCCAACCCACACCGAAGGAGGCGAACTGCTCGGAATATTCGCGGTTCAGGTCCTCAACGACCTGCCGGGTCAGCGCGGCAATTATGGGAGTCACAAGCACAACCTGAGCGAGAATCATAGCCGTGGGCGTGTAAAGCAGCTTCAACGGTCCAAGCGGGCCAGAGGCCGACAACAGCAGATAAACAGTAAGCCCGACGACAACCGGCGGCAGACCCATCAGCGTGTTCAGCAGGACTGTGACGGCAGTGCGACCGGGGAACCGAAAGGCACCGATAGCGGCGCCCAATGGCAGTCCGGCCACGCAAGCGATAATGACCGCGATCAGAGTGACATAGAGCGAAAGGCCAACGATCTCGGCGAGGTCCGGATCCCCTGACAGAATAAGGCCAACAGCCTCGCTCAGGATTGCCAACAAGTCAGTCACGTATGCGTTTTCTCCCGGTTTTGGGAAATAATGCACAATAACGTAATTAAATCCATAGCGACGTGCGGTATGGTCCGGTGCTGGACACACAGCGGCGCTTGACCCACCCCCGCGCGCTGCGGCACCCCTGTTGCAAACACGAACGGAGCCGACATGACTGACAGCCCGATCCGCACCCGCCGCAAAGGCTTTGTGCTGGAAGTGACCCTCGACCGGCCAAAGGCCAATGCGATCGACCTTCAGACAAGCCGCATTATGGGCGACACCTTCCGCGATTTCCGCGACGATCCTGATCTGCGCGTGGCGATCCTGACCGGCGGGGGAAACAAGTTCTTCTGCCCCGGTTGGGATCTAAAGGCCGCGGCGGATGGCGACGAGGTCGATGGCGACTATGGAATTGGCGGCTTTGGCGGTATCCAGGAGCTGGGCAATCTCGACAAACCGATCATTGCCGCGGTCAACGGGATTTGCTGTGGCGGCGGGTTGGAACTCGCGCTGTCATGCGACATCCTGCTGACTGCGGATCACGCAAGCTTCGCCCTGCCCGAGATCCGCTCGGGCACCGTTGCAGACGCGGCCTCGTGCGCACTGCCGAAGCGCATTCCCTATCACGTGGCCATGGACCTTCTGCTGACCGGGCGCTGGTTTGACGCCAACGAAGCCCACACATGGGGGCTGACACGGGCGCCCGTACCCGCCGCTGACCTGATGATGCAAGCGTGGGAACTGGCCGAGCACATCGCTTCCGGCCCGCCTCTGGTCATGGCCGCCATCAAAGAGATCGTCCGCGAAGCCGAGGACATGCGCTTTCAGGATATCCTCAGCCGCATTAACAAACGACAACTGCGCACAGTGGACGCGTTGTATGCCTCGGAAGACCAATTGGAGGGCGCGCGGGCTTTCGCCGAGAAACGCGATCCTGTTTGGAAAGGGAGATGACCATGATCCGGTTCTTGAGCATTCTTTTGCTGCCTGCGCTGCTGTCCTGCACACCGCAAGCAGGGCTGGACACCTCGGGCCGAGGCGCTCCCGCACCGCTGGTTTATGCCCCGGAGGGAACACTGATTCGCCTGTCGAACACTGTGAACGGGCAGGTTTCGGAAAGCCGGATCACGGCAGGGCGGGCACTTGGACCGCAGGGCGCACTGATCCGTTCGAACGGGACGCAAGGCAGTTTCTACCCCGGTTGCTGGGATTGCGGCGGCGGGATGCAGATCGAGGAGGCGCTGTATACCGCGCTCTGGCCACTCGAGACCGGCAAGATCGCCAGCTTCATCCGCACGGCGCAAGACGGCAACAAGGCTCGCGTCGTGATCCGTGTTGCCGGGCGCGAACAAGTCGAGACCCCGGCCGGCAGCTTCGACACCTACCTGCTGGAAGGCCGGGTCCAGCATCTCACGGGTCCGCAATACGAGGCTAACGTGCGCGCGTGGTGGGCGTCCGACCCTGGCTGGGTGGTGAAGGCCCAAGGTTCGGACAGCGCGGGCACAAGCCTTGCAAGCGAAGTGGTGGAATTCATTGATCCGTGATCCCCGCACAGTTGGGGATGCGGCGCCATTGGGCTAAGCTGCTTGCGCACAATCCGGAGACAACCATGCCCCTACCTCGCCTGATCACAATTGCCCTGTTCAGTGCCGTTATTGTATTTTCTCAGGGTAATCTGGCCCGGGCGTGCGGAACATCGCCCGAAGACCTGTGCAAGGTTGCGACTGGCGAATACCGCATAGCCAAGCCCGCAGGCGAAAGCAGCCCAGGCGCAATGGTCTGGTTGCACGGCTGGGGCGGTTCGGCCAATGGCTCGATGAAGAACAAGGGTTTTCGCGACCAACTGACGGCGCGCGGCATGGCCTATGTGACCCTGGACGGACGGGCAACCTCGACCCGTAGTGACAACAAGAATTGGGGTGTAAACGATGGTCGCACATACGAACGTGACGATGTGGCGTTCGTGGCAGAAGTGGTCGAAGACCTTGTCACCCGGCACGGTATCGACCGGGATCGGATCCTTGTGGCCGGGTTCTCACGCGGCGGATCCATGGTCTGGGACATCGCATGCCGTATGCCCGAGCTTGGCCGGGCCTATGCGCCCCTGGCGGGCGCCTTCTGGGAGCCAATGTGGCAGAACTGCGAAGGCCCCGTCGACATGTTCCACACCCATGGCTGGACGGACCGGACCGTGCCGCTGGAGGGCCGGCCCCTGGGTGGCGGCACAATGATCCAAGGTGACGTTTTCCAAAGCCTTTTCATCCTGCGCGAGACCAACGGCTGCAGTAATCGCCAACCCGAAAGTGGCCCTGTGGAGGGCAATGTCTGGACGCGGATCTGGTCCGACTGCGCGGCCGGACGGATCGACTTCATGCTGCACCCGGGCGGGCACTCGATACCGCGCGGGTGGTTGAAGCGGACACTGGACTGGTTCGAAGCAAGGCTTGCGGAAAGCTGACACAACCCGGGTTTGCGCGAGCGGCGCTTGACCGCCCCGGCCTCGATAGGTGACTTTGGCATCAGGAGGCCCCCATGTCACAAGCTCTGCTGATCATCGACGTTCAGAACGACTTCTGCCCTGGCGGGGCTTTGGCGGTGACCGGCGGCGACGAGGTTGTGCCAGTCATCAACAGCCTGCAACGCAATTTCGACACCGTCATTCTGACGCAGGATTGGCACCCCTCGAACCATCAGAGTTTCGCGGCGAACCATCCGGGGGCCAAGCCCTTCGAGATGATGGAAATGCCCTACGGTCCTCAGGTCCTCTGGCCCACACATTGTGTCCAAGGCACAGGCGGCGCGGCGTTTCACCCGGACCTCGCCACCGACCGCGCGGACCTTGTGATCCGCAAGGGCTTCCGGCCCGAAATCGACAGCTACTCGGCCTTCTTCGAGAACGACCACAAGACCGTCACGGGGCTCTCGGGGTATTTGCGGGAACGAGGCATCGAGCATCTGACCATGGCCGGGCTCGCAACCGATTTCTGTGTAAGGTTCTCTGCCGTTGACGCCGCGAAACTCGGGTTCAAGATCACACTGATCACTGACGGTTGCCGCGCCATCGACATGGACGGCTCGCTTGACGCTGCCATGGAAGACATCCGGGCACATGGTGTAGAGATCGCCTGATCTCGGTTTCGCGCCTCTGCGAACCGCCACAAGCGCGGATCTCTCAGCACCGCGCGAGTGCATGCTGTCAAGAGGCGCAGCGGTGAACGCGCGGCTTGGTCAGAGTTCTGAACGCAGCCGGGTGACCACCTCACGGAATCGCGCCTCGACGCGTTCCCTGTTGAGGTGCCTACCCTCCAGAACCACATGCCGACCCGCGGACCAGACATCGCGCACGATCCGGTCATCTCCTGCGAAGATCCAAGCATCCAGAAACCTGTCATCCGAAAGCCCTGCGAGGTGCAGGCTGTGCTCATCCAGTGCTACCATGTCTGCCCAGGCGCCTTCCCGTATGGCAGCTGAGTCGCGGCCAAGCGCCTGCGCGCCGCCGCTCAGCGCGGCATCATAGAGCATGCGCCCGGCGGACCTCTTCTCGGTCGCAATCACAGCCCTCGCCCGATGCTCCAACCGTTGGGAATACTCCAGCGTCCGCAGTTCCTCGGCCAGCGCGATGCGCACGTTCGAGTCCGATCCGATGCCCAGCACACCGCCCGCGCCCAGATAGGCGCCGCCGTTGAAGATCCCGTCACCAAGGTTCGACTCGGTGATCGGACATAGTCCCGCGACCGCTCCTGACCGCGCCAGCCCATCGGTCTCGGCAGGCGTCATATGCGTCGCGTGGATGAGGCACCAGCGCGGATCGACATCCATGATCTCAAGCAGCCACTGCACCGGGGTCGCGCCATGGGTTCCGAGGATGTCGTTCACCTCGGCGACCTGTTCGGCGATATGGATATGAAAGGGCGCATTGGGACGCAATTGGGTGGCATCGGTAAGCGCCTCGACACCGACGGCACGCAACGAATGAGCCGCGACGCCGGTGCGCGCATCGCGGCCGACCTCCGACACCGCCGCCTCAGCCCTTTCCAGAAGACGCTCGTACCGGTCGATATCATTGCCGAACCGAAGCTGACCACCCGCCAGCGGACGATCATCCGTCCCACCGCGCATATAGAGCACCGGCAAATGTGTCAGGCCGATCCCAGTCTCTGCCGCCGCCGCCGCTATCCGCGCAGAAAGCTCGGCCACATCCTTGTAGGCCGCACCGCCAGCCGCATGATGCACGTAGTGGAACTCGCCGACAGAGGCATAACCGGCCTCGAGCATCTCGACATAGACCTGCGCCGCGATGGCCTCCATGTCGTCGGGCGTCAGCCGGTCGAGAAATCGATACATCAGAGCACGCCAGGTCCAGAAACTGTCCTGTCCGGCAGTCCGCGCCTCGGTCAATCCGGCCATGGCACGCTGGAACGCATGCGAATGCAGGTTTCCCAGCGCAGGCAGTAGAACATCCCGGCCACCAGGCACACCTGTCTCGACCGAGCCCACGCGCCCATCAGTGATGGCAATGCGCACGTTCTCCGCCCAGCCATCGGGCAGCAGCGCATAGTGGGCATGGATCGTTTGGGTCATCGCATCTCCTGTCAGTTTCTGTTTGCGGGCGCGGACAGGTCGGGTCAAGCTGGCGGTATGGAGAGAACCTTCTCGAACGCCCGCATCGCAACCATGGCTGATGGGTACGGTCTGGTCGATGGTGGCATTGCAATCTCGGATGGCCGCATCACTGCGGTCGGACCAGAGGTACGGGGCGGCGAAGATCTGGGCGGGCGATTGGTCACACCCGGTCTGATCGACTGTCACACGCACATCGTGTTCGGCGGCAATCGGGCGCGGGAATTCGAGATGCGGCTTGAGGGCGCGTCATATGAGGAACTTGCACGGTCAGGCGGCGGTATCATGTCCACGGTTCGGGCAACACGGGCCGCCTCCGAGGACGAACTGCTCGCGGGTGCCCTGCCCCGGCTGGACGCACTGATTGCCGAAGGCGTGACCACGGTCGAGATCAAATCCGGCTATGGGCTCGATGATGACACCGAGATGCGCATGCTGCGCGCAGCAAGGCGGCTGGGACAGGAGCGTGCTGTTCAGGTTGTCACAAGCTTCCTTGGGGCCCATGCGGTGCCTGCCGGGTCGGACGCGGATGCCTACATTGATGAGATCTGCCTACCGACGTTGGAGAGCGCCGCTGCCGAGGGTCTGGTCGACGGCGTGGACGGGTTTTGTGAAGGCATCGCGTTCTCGCCCACGCAGATCACTCGGGTCTTCGATCGGGCACAGGCGTTGGGGTTGCCGATCAAGCTGCATGCCGAGCAGTTGTCGGATCTTGGTGGTGCCTCCCTTGCAGCCAGCTACAATGCGTTGTCGGCAGACCATCTGGAGTATCTTTCTGCAGAGGGCGTGACCGCCATGTCCCGCGCAGGAACTATCGCGGTGCTGTTGCCGGGTGCCTTTTATACCTTGCGCGAGACGCAGCTACCGCCTGTGCAGGCGCTTCGCGATGCCGGTGTGCCCATTGCGATTGCGACTGACTGCAACCCTGGCTCCTCCCCCATGACGTCGATTCTGTTGGCCATGAACATGGCTTGCACACTGTTTCGCATGACGCCGGAGGAGACACTGAGAGGTGCCACGTGCCACGCCGCCCGTGCGCTTGGGCTGCCGGATCGCGGAACCATCGCCAAAGGGCAGCGGGCAGATCTGGCTATCTGGAATGTCTCGGAGCCTGCCGAACTGGCCTATCGCATTGGTTTCAACCCGCTCCACCAACGCATCTTCGGAGGTGAGGGATGATCCTGAAACCCGGGGCAACGACACTTGAGCAACTGCGCAACGTGCTCGCCGGACAGGCACCAACGCTGGACCCTGATTGCCGGGGGCCAATCGAAGCCGCCGCCAACACGGTTGCCAAAGCGGCGACCGGGGACGTCCCGGTCTATGGTGTGAACACCGGTTTTGGCAAGCTTGCAAGCGTCCGCATTGCGCCTGAGGACACGGCGATCTTGCAGCGAAACCTCATTCTGTCGCATTGCGCGGGCGTGGGCGATCCACTGCCCCAATCTGCCGTGCGCTTGACCATGGCGCTGAAACTGATT
The DNA here is from genome assembly GCA_045106875.1 of Paracoccaceae bacterium. GTDB lineage: Bacteria > Pseudomonadota > Alphaproteobacteria > Rhodobacterales > Rhodobacteraceae > Thermohalobaculum. The sequence goes on from JBGCFK010000478.1 coordinate 7,732, forward strand.
TCGCTGGGACGCGGGGCCTCGGGCGCATCCTGGGGATTGCTGAGCCTTCTGCAAGACTGCCTGGACCACTGGATTCATCCGGTGGTTCCAGCTCAGGGTTCGGTAGGCGCGTCCGGAGACCTCGCACCTTTGGCTCACATGACAGCAGCCCTGATCGGCGAGGGCGAGGTCTTCTACAAGAGCGAGCGCATGCCTGCGGCAAAGGCCCTGTCCCGCGCCGGACTTACACCGGCGACGCTTGGTGCCAAAGAGGGCCTGGCGATGATCAACGGCACACAGGTGTCGACGGCGCTGGCTCTGACCGGGCTGTTCAGCGCACAGCAGGCCGCACAGACAGCTTTGGTGAGTGGCGCCCTGTCGACTGACGCCGCGATGGGATCGCCGGCACCGTTCAGACCCGAGATACATGCTTTGCGTGGACAATCAGGCCAGATCTCGGCGGCCAGAACGTTGCGCGCTTTGCTTGAAGGCTCAGAGCTCCGGGAGAGCCATCGCGAGGGCGACGACCGGGTTCAGGATCCCTATTGCATCCGCTGTCAGCCACAGGTCATGGGCGCCTGCATGGACGTTCTGGACCACTGTGCCCGCGTGCTCGAGATCGAAGCCAATGCAGTCACCGACAATCCGTTGGTGATCGGGGATGACATCGTCTCGGGCGGGAACTTCCATGCCGAACCTGTGGCACTGGCTGCGGACCAGATTGCACTTGCCGTAGCGGAAATCGGGTCCATCGCCCAGCGGCGCATTGCACTGTTGGTCGATCCCGCGCTGAGCCACGGCCTGCCTGCGTTCCTGACGCCGGAGCCGGGACTGAACTCGGGCTTCATGATCGCCGAGGTGACATCGGCGGCATTGATGTCCGAGAACAAGGCGCTGGCAAACCCGCGATCCGTGGACTCGACCCCCACCTCTGCCAATCAGGAGGACCATGTTTCAATGGCCTGCCACGGCGCACGGCGCCTTCTGGAGATGGTAGCGAACCTCGAACGCATCCTCGCCATCGAGGCCCTCGTCGCAGCCCAGGGCGTCGAGCTGCGGGAAATCCCGACCTCCACGGCACTTCAACGCGTCATCGCGACCATCCGCACCGCCTCGCCCAGTCTTCTAGAAGACCGCTTCGTCGCCACCGATATCGACGCCGTCACCACGCTGGTGCAGGACGGCGCCCTGACCGGAGACCTCTCATGACCCGAGAGCATGGGGCGCTAGGGCATGTTTTCTTAGGGCTCGTCTTTTGGGTCCCGATACATGCGTTGCATTTGCTACTGGTCGCAGTAGCGCAGGATGGCTGTACGAAGTGTCCCTACCGCTCGGCCGAGGCCCGCTTGACCGGGGTTTTCGAAAACTGGGTAATGATGGAGAGCTTCTTGGTCCTGTTCTTGCTGGACCTGTTAGTATTCTGGCGCCTCTCGAGATCGCTTCATCAATGGGGCTTTAGTTTATCGAAGCTCAGGATCTTCGTATCAGCCTATGCACTTTCTTTTGTCGGCTACATCGCATGGGTTGTTGATAGTGACCTTAGATGTGGACGGGACTGCACAGGCGTGGATCCCCTCACCGCCTTTACTGGTCCAATCTCATACCTGACATTACCATGCATTGTGTTCGCGTTGGTCTCAGCCATCGTCGCGCTCGGACCGCAGGCTGCGAAGGAAGCACCGCCATGACCGATCCCCGCCACAACACCCGCGACGTTCAGGCCCCCCGAGGACCGGAGATAACCTGCCGGTCCTGGCAGACCGAGGCGCCCATGCGGATGATGATGAACAATCTCGACCGCGAGGTGGCCGAGAACCCGAACGCTCTGGTCGTCTATGGCGGCATCGGGCGCGCGGCGCGGACATGGAACGATTTCGACCGGATCTGCGAAAGCCTGAAGACGCTGGCCGAGGACGAGACGCTTCTGGTCCAGTCCGGCAAGCCGGTGGGTGTCTTTCGCACCCATGCGGACGCCCCGCGGGTGCTGATTGCGAACTCGAACCTCGTGCCGCACTGGGCCGACTGGGAGCATTTCCACAAGCTCGATAAGCTGGGCCTGATGATGTACGGTCAGATGACGGCAGGCTCGTGGATTTACATCGGTACGCAGGGCATCGTCCAAGGGACATATGGAACCTTTGTCGAGGCCGGGCGTCAGCACTATGGCGGCGATCTGACGGGCAAGTGGATCCTGACCGGCGGGCTTGGCGGCATGGGCGGCGCGCAACCTTTGGCGGCTGTTTTCGCCGGAGCAAGTTGCCTTGCGGTCGAGTGCAATCCTGACAGCATCGATTTTCGCCTGCGCACCCGGTATCTGGATGAGCGTGCCGATACGCTGGACGAGGCGCTGGAGATGATCGACCGCTGGACCCACGCAGGCGAAGCCAAATCGGTGGGTTTGCTCGGAAACGCAGCCGAGGTTTTTCCTGAACTGCTGGCGCGCCAGAAAGCTGGCGGAATGCGCCCCGATATCGTGACCGATCAGACCTCGGCGCATGACCCGCTGAACGGCTATCTACCGATAGGCTGGAGCCTATCTATGCATAGAGAGAGGCGTGAGAGCGATCCCAAAGCCGTCGAAGCCGCAGCGCGCGCGTCGATGAAAACACATGTCGAAGCCATGGTCGGGTTCTGGAACGCAGGCGTGCCCACATTGGATTATGGCAATAATATCAGGCAGGTGGCACTGGAAGAAGGGCTGGAGAACGCCTTCGCCTTCCCAGGATTCGTGCCTGCGTATATCCGTCCCCTCTTCTGCCGCGAGATCGGCCCATTCCGGTGGTGCGCCCTCAGCGTCGATC